>JAZSHP010000140.1:0-33910 GCA_045533355.1 Candidatus Fimenecus sp. | reverse complement strand
TTAAAATGGATATGAATCGTAGGGGAGGATGCCCACATCGCCCCGCAGTCGGACAATAGCACACTTTAGAACGGGACGATGTGGGCATCGTCCCCTACAAGATATGTTGTTCTATATTAATTCCCCGACAAACTCCAATTTATTGGGGAAAACACATAATTAAAGGACCTCGGGTTGTGAAGTGAACCCCAAAAAGTTCACTTCAGTTGAGGTCCTTTTTCTTTACCATTCAAATTTTTCGTTGAAAACTTTTTCACCGTTATTGTCATAGGCTTCAAGAGTGAAACCGTCAGGTGAAAGTGTCATTTTGGATGCTACATAATTACCGTTTGCAGTGCCACCATCCATATAACCTATAATATCAGGGTGGGCAGACAACATAGTGTTTTCTGTTTCGTCGTTAACTGTACCAAGGAGTCTGCATTGATGAGTGTGACCTGAAAGAATAAGTCGTGTGCTAATTCGGTCAAGCTCATTCCATCCTGTTTCGGAAAGAGCTTGTTCAACATCGCATAATGTCCAGGAATGAGAAATTGCAATAACTTTTTCGTTTTCAAAACTTACAGTTTTCATCCAGTCAATCATATCAGCACGGTATTGCCCGTAATTGTTCATTCCACCGTATTCAGGATGTGAATCCTCCTTGTCCTCACCACTATCGAGAACAATAAATGAATATGGTCCAATGTCAGTTGTGTAATAAAATTCGTCAAGACCTAACGAATCAAGGATTTTTCCTGCATATTGTCCTCGTGTTTCGTGGTTGCCTCGTGCATAGATAATTGGTTTTGTGCCCTTTGCAACTTCACCTGCAAACTCTACAATATTTTTAACAACCTCTTCTTCAAAGTCAACTCCCGGAGAAGAGTCACCAAGGAGAATGACGGAATCATAATCACCAACATAACTTACTGCTTTATATGCGTCCTTTAATTCTGTATGCCAGTCAGAAATGACAAGAAAGCTCTGATTTTCACTATCGTTGTATTTGAATGCATATTTTTCTGAATTAACAGTTTTTCCGCGATGACTACCGTAGCTGTATTGTTCAAACACTTGGGTTGAGCCGACAGAATATGTGTTATTTCTTAAATGCTCGTATGGTATGTTAATGCTATGAATTTTCGAATCAGAGTTAAGTCGTCCTCCCATTTCGTCATAAACTTTATAGTCTTTTCCATTATAACTATATTCAACATACCCGGTTCCATAGTTGTTTGTTGAAAAAATAACGCTGTATTCTTTACCATTGTCAATAACCGACGGTGCAGATGTAATTTTGTATGGTACAATAGGGAAAATGCTGAAAATTCCAATCAAAAGAGTAATTACAAGTATAACAGCAGTAACAGCTTTTCTTGATTTGTCTTTTAAATTTGGTAAGAATAAAACAGAAAAAGGAACAAAAACAAGGAGTGCTGCAACTAAAAGTGAATCTTTAAGGTAAAGTAAGGTTGCGTATTTCGCTTCTCCTGTAAATGCCGTAATTGTATAAACAATTGCAAAAACCGCTACGAAAAATGTTGCAACTGAAGAGATAACCAATAGTGCAGAATACCACTTTTCATCACCGCTGATTTTATGCTTTCTTAACAGAGTCAACACACAAAGCAATACAGAGTTTAAAGCAAGTACAGGTACAATAGTATGTAGAATACCTTCTTTACCGAGAGTAAGTTCAATAAAAATCCAGTTCATTCTACCTGCATAATAAAATATAAGTCCGACTACTGACAATGCAAGTAAAAGGGCAGGATATGCTGATGATTTGAAGAAATTTTTTAATTTGGACATAAAATCTTTCCTTTGTTTTAAGTATAAATCAAGTATAACATTGAGTAAAAACACTGTCAATAAAGGGTGTATGTAAATGTTACAGAACCGTTAAAAATGATTACATTAATTTAACTTTGGTTGACAAGAAAACATAAAAAGGATATTCTATTATATATAGTGTAAAATTATGTAAGGAGGGACAAAATGGAAAATATAGAATATATTCTTCGATATATACTTTGCTTTTTTGCTATTGCAGTAATACTTAACTGTGTATGGTCGCTTATCCGTTTGCGTCCCGATAAAAAAGTGTATGCAGTATTGGTTGATATGTCAAATGACAAACAATACCCGATAACATATTACGAAACATCTGTGGGCAGAAGTAAGTATTGTGATATTGTCTTTTCAAATTCTACAGTTTCCCGTTCACATGCAGTTATAGCATTACGAAAAGATGGATTTTATGTTTTTGATACAGAGTCAAAAACAGGTGTATATGTAAATGAAGACAGAATTGAAAAGTCAGAAAAGATTTCTGACGGAGATGTAATTGCTTTTGGTACTGCAATTATGAAATTCTATATCGGCAATGACGGTAATAATGACTATTCACATAAAAAGGAAAAGAAACAAGTTGTAAATAAGCTTGTGAATATTGTTGACGGAAGTGAGTTTGTTCTTGATGGTGATTACATCACAATTGGACGACAAAGAGGTAGCAATATTGAAATACCGGCACAATATGTTTCACGTAATCAGGCGGAATTGTTCAGAGACGGTGATTTTTGGTACATTGAAAATCATGGAACAATTACAAAAACTACTTTGAATGGTTATGCAATAACGCGAGTTACCCAATTGATAGATGGCGATGTTATAAAAATCGGTGACTATGCATTTTTGTACGAAGAAAAATAATTTTGGAAGTTTTGAAAAAAAGGCAGGTGATAAAATATGAATCTGGCAAAAGGCAAAAATGTAAACCCATATATTATGCTTTTGATAATTACGGGATTTCAGTTTATATGCTTTATGACACTTATAACATCTGTTCCTAAAGAATTCAGAACGGATGTGATGATTTCCTTTGGCGGATACCTTTTGGTAGAATATGCATATTTTATCGGTACAGGTCTTGTTCTTAAACGCAGAGGATTTGAGGTAGAATTAATTGCATTTTTACTTACATCCATAGGACTTTCTATAACGGCAAGTGTTTATCCTGATGGTATTTTAAAACAATTCTTTGCTGTGATTATCGGTATAGCAGGCTTTGTGATTTTGCAGATGTTTATGAGAGATTTAAAACTATGTATAGCGGTCCGTGTGCCTGTTGCAGCAGTAGCGGTAGGACTTCTTGCATTTACTCTTGTTTTCGCAAGCTTTACAAATGGTGCAAAAAACTGGATATACATTAGCGGAATATCAATTCAACCATCAGAAATAGTAAAAGTTGCATTCATTTTTGTAGGAGCAGCAACTCTTGAAAAATTGCAATCAAATCGAAGCTTAACGAAGTTCATTATATTTGCCCTTGGTTGTGTTGGTTTGCTCTTTCTGATGTACGACTTTGGTACGGCTTTGATTTTCTTCTTCACATTTATTGTTATTTCCTTTATGCGTTCAGGCGATGTAAGAACAATTGCTCTTGTTTGTACGGCAGCGCTTATGGGCGGCTTGTTGGTGCTTGTTTTCCGGCCTTATGTTGCAAGTCGTTTTGAGGCTTATGGTCATGTGTGGGAGTATTTTGATTCATCAGGATATCAACAGACAAGAACAATGATATATTCTGCAAGTGGCGGCTTGTTTGGCGTCGGACTCGGAAACGGAAAACTGCGTGAAGTTTTTGCCGCAACGGAAGACCTGATTTTTGGCGTTGTTTGTGAAGAATTCGGAATGATTATGGCTGGAGCAATTTTGCTTTCTTATGTTGCATTGTTGGTTTATTCAATCCGCCATTCGAGATATGCTCGTTCATCATTTTATGCTATATGTGCTTGTGCGGCAGCATCACTTATGCTGTTTCAGGCTGCATTGAATGTTTTTGGTGTAAACGATATTTTACCATTAACAGGTGTTACACTTCCGTTTATCAGTCGTGGTGGCTCAAGTATCATAAGTTGTTGGATGCTTCTTGCTTTTATTAAGGCTGTTGACCGAAGCACTTACAGATATGGAGGTGTTCGTATATGAGGTCGATAGCACGAAGAGGATTATATTTATATGTATTGATTGCGCTTTTCTTGGTTGGCTGCGGTATACTTACGTATAATCTTGTATCAAATTCCTCCGAATGGGCAATGAATAAGGTTAACAAACATCTTTATTCATCAGGTTCGTTAGCTACTGCCGGTGATATAAGAGATATAAACGGAAATATTCTTGTAACAACAAAAGACGGAATTCGTGTTTACAATGAAAACAAGAATATCAGAATGGGAACACTTCATACTGTGGGAGATAGCTCCGGTTATATATCAAACGGTATGCAGACGGCATTCAAGGATGAGTTGACAGGATATACGTTGATTGATGGTGTATATAATCTGAAAAGATATGGCAAAGGTAACGACTTAACACTGACTCTCAATTCAAAAGTTTGTGAGGAAGCCTATAAGGCCTTGGGTGGTAAAAACGGTACAGTTGCAGTTATGAACTACAAAACGGGTGAATTGGTTTGTGTGGTATCTGCACCTACATTTGATGTGCTTAACAAGCCTAAGGATATTGCTACAGATACAACCGGTAAGTATGACGGAATATACTTAAACAGATTCTTTAACGGTTTGTACACTCCGGGTTCAACATTTAAGATTATTACAGCAGCTTGTGCTATAGAAAATATACCTGATATCTACAACCGTACTTTTGAGTGTGAAGGTAAAATTCAGATAGGTGACGGATATGTTATCTGTAATGGCACTCACGGAAAAATCGATTTCAGAACTGCAATGAATAAGTCCTGTAACTGTGCTTTTGCTGAAATTGCAGATGTGCTTGGACCGGAATTGCTTACTGCAACAGCCCAAAGACTTGGTTTTAATACTCAGAATATAGTTGTAAGCGATAAAATAAACTGTACAAAGAGCAAGTTAAACTTAACAGAGTCATCAGAACTGGATATAGGATGGGCAGGAATAGGACAATATACAACACTTATCAATCCTTGTCAGATGCTTACAATTGTATCGGCAATAGCAAACAATGGCACAGCCGTTTCTCCATATATTGTAAGTGAAATAAGAAATCCTAAAGGTGAGGTAGTTTTTCTTGAAAAAACCCAGGAGCTGGAGACTTATTTTGATTCTTCCGTAGCACAGAGTCTTAACAATGTTCTTCGTTCAAATGTTGTTAATCAGTATGGTGATTCTAACTTTCCGGGAATGAAGATGTGCGGAAAAACAGGTACAGCAGAAGTCAGTGATGATAAGGAAGCAAAACCAAACGCACTCTTTGTAGGATATTCACAGCTCAGCAATTTCCCTTATGCTATTATAGTTGTTGTGGAAGATACAACAACTGCTTCGACCAGTGCAGTTCCAATAGCATCGAGAGTAATGAATGTAGTTAAATCGGAATATGCAAAATAAAAGGAGCGTATCGCTCCTTTTATTTATATACAAAAAAATAAATCCAACACAGAACTTCTGTGTTGGATTTTATCATTTTTATTTATCTAAGATTTCCGGGTCACTGAAAAGATTGCGGAAGAAAGCTATGAGTTTATCAAAGAAACCTGCTTTTGATGTCATCTCAACCGAATCAGCATCAAGAACAGAACCTGTTATACTGTAAAGAGTAGCAGAAACTGTTGTTGTACCCTTTTTGTTTGAAATAATCGTAGCACTCTGACCGTCGTCAGAAACGGTTACCTTGAAGTTGTTGTTGTTTGTGCTCCATTTAATTTTTGCACCTGCAGGAAGTGGTTTGTCAAGTGTAACGTGAAGGATGATACCATCTTTGTAACGGATTGTAGTTGTAGATGGTTCCTGAAGGCTGATATAACTTACAGAACTGAAGTTAATTGTTTTGAATGATGCAGCAGCAACAGATGCAAGTACATTTGTCGCTTCACCAGTGATTGATGCGGTATAAGCTTCAGAAACACTTGCAGTAAGTCTGCCTGTTGAGCCCTTTGCCTTCAACTGAACAGTAAATAATACAGCTTCTGAACCTGTAAGACGTTCAGCGGCAATACCGGCATACTTAAATACATTTTGTTCGGTAGTTAAAACATTATTTTTTGCATTTTCAAGGTCGAATTCGCCCTTTAAACTTTGTTTACCTTCAACGAGTTCAAATTCTGAAGGATTGTAATAGAGTTCATAAGTTAAAGCACAGAGATTTGAGTCAGCAGATACTTTAACTGTTACTGTTACAATATCACCGGCATTGATGTTTGTTTTATCAACAGTAGTTGTTATTACAGGAGTAGAGGCTGCAAAAACTGTTGGCATCATAGCAAAAATCATAAGTACGGCTAAAAAAACTGATAAGATTTTTTTCATAGTTGTTTCTCCTTTTGATTTATTATATTGTGTAAAAATTATAAAGAATTGTCACCGGAAAGTCAAGAGAATAAATTATAACGGATAAAATCCAGTATGATTTTTTTATCGTTTTCTAATTTATCACTTATAACTAAGTCGAGAATACGGTTAAGTATAGACCCTATTTCTTTGCCCTTAAATCCCATTTCAATCAGGTCGTTGCCACTGATTTTTAAAGCTTTGATTGAAAAGCATTCCTGTTGACTGATAATTTCGTCAATTAGTGAATAGGTTGTCTTGTAAAAATCTTCACCACGGAAATAATCGGGATTTTGAGCAGAGTTGTCACAATATTTTATGTGAATCAAATCATAAATCAAATCCTCACCGATTTTTGACATAATTTTTTTAAGTCGTTTTTTATCGGGATAGATATTATCATTCACCATAATCGGTGAATCGTGAAAAGATACGAGAGTTACTACTTTGTGCTTAGTTTCGTTGTCAAAACGAAGTTTTGTCATAATCTTTTCAGTTAACTCAGCACTCTTTTTTGGATGACCGTAGTAATGTTGTTCACCTTTTTCGTCAAAATGAGCAACAATCGGTTTGCCGATATCGTGGAAAAATAGTGACAGACGGATAATCGTGTCAGGTCGACTTTTTTCAACTGCTTTAAGAGTGTGAGTATAAACATCGTAACAATGATGACGGTTTTCCTGTTTGAAGCCTACACAATGCTTGATTTCAGGAATGAAAACAGAAATAACATCAGAAAATTCCTGCAAGACATTATATGCATTTTCTCCGCAAATTAGTTTTATAAATTCGACCTGAATTCTTTCTGCTGAAATATTTTTAAGCAAATCCTTACACTTGTGAATGGCACTTTTTGTGTTTTCTTCAATTGTGAATCCTAAAACAGAAGAAAATCGCAAAGCACGAAGAATTCGAAGAGCATCTTCACGAAATCTTGTTTGAGCATCACCAATACAACGGATAGTCTGGTTTTTAATATCTTCCATTCCACCTGCAAGGTCACAAAAACCGGATTCAAAGTCATAGGCAATAGCATTCATAGTGAAATCACGGCGGACAACATCGTCAGAAAGTTTTTTTGAAAAAACAACTTCATCAGGATGACGATTATCAGAATAAGTGCCTTCGCTTCTATATGTGGTTATTTCAAGAGGCTCATTGTCAATAAGTACTGTCACAGTACCGTGTTTTATGCCTGTTTCAATAACACGAAAATCGTGGAAAACCTCTTTAACCTGTTGTGGCGTTGCGTTTGTTGTAATATCAATATCACCTATGGGAAGTTCCATAATATAATCACGCACGCTACCACCGATTAAAAATGCCTCAAAACCATTACTTTTGAGCAAGTCAATTGCAGTTTTTGAGGCAGGTTTAAACTGATTATTTATTTGCATTTAACGCCTCTTCGAGTGCAAGGGCTAACTGGTCAGGGCATGAAGTAGGCTTAAACCCACATTTTGTACCTTTGATAAGCGGAATGATTTCTTCTGCCTTTCTTCCTTCGATAAGTGCGGAAATACCTTTAAGGTTTCCGTTACAACCACCGAAGAATGAAACATTTTTTACGATTCCTTCTTCTAATTCAAAAGAAATTTCACGGGCACAAGTGCCTCGAGTTTTATATTTGTAATTCATTATTTTACCTCACATATTTTGTTTGAAAGTGTTACTAATTCTTCCATTGTAAGTGCCTCTGCACGAGCAGTAGGTGAAAGACCTGCATTTTCAATAGCAATTGCTAATTTTTCTTTTTCGATTCCCATTCCGCTTGCAACGGAGTTGAGAATTGTTTTTCTTCGCTGTGCAAATGCTGATTTTACCATTTTGAAGAAAACTTTTTCGTCAGTAACATCATAATTACCTTTTTTAGTTAAATCGAGCTCAATTACACAGCTGTCAACCTTTGGACTCGGCATAAACGAACCACGGGAAACATCAAAAAGTTTTCTTGTCTGTGCATAGTAGTTTACTGCAACTGTAACAGCACCACTTTCTCTTGAGCCAACCTTTGCACAAAGACGGTCAGCAGCTTCCTTTTGTACCATAACAACGATTTTACTGAATGGTAGTTTTTCCTCTAAAAGTCGCATTATAACAGGGGAAGTAATGTAATATGGAAGATTTGCACATACAAATATTTCCATTCCATCAAAATGCTCTTTGATAATTGCATCAAGGTCTGCTTTAAGAATATCTTCGTTAATGAGTGTAAGATTATCGTATCCTGCAAGAGTGTCGTGGAGAACAGGAAAAAGTCTTGTATCAAGCTCAACACAGACAACCTTGTCGGCTCTTTCGAGGAGCTCTTTTGTAAGAACACCAACACCTGCGCCGATTTCAAGCACACCGATTTTACCGTCAGTGCTTTCTCGTACAGCATCAGCCATTCGAGGACAAACGGTAGGATTAACAAGGAAATTCTGACCTAAACCTTTTGAAAAGGTAACATCGTGGTCAGTCATAACCTTTTTTATAACCGATATATCAGTAAGGGTATAATTTTTCTTATCCAATGTATTCAGCCTTCACTTTACCAAGTTTTTTCATACCTTCGATAATCTTTTCATCAGAAGGTGTTGAGAAATTCATTCTGAAGCAATTTGTTTCTTCGTCATTTATCATAAATGCAGTACCGGGAACAACGGCAACCTTATACTCGATACACTTCTTAACGAAATCGAGCATATTTACATTTTCAGGTAACTCGCACCATACGAAGAGACCGCCTTCAGGACGAACATATTTAACGAAATCACCGAGTTCAGAATCAATAAGGTCGCACATAAGATTTAACTTTCTGCGATAAATCTCACGAATTTTTTCGATATGAGCATTAACGTCGTTCTGTTCCATCCACTTATCAACAAGCATCTGTGAAAATACAGGAGTATGAACATCGGCTGCTTGTTTGCCTACTGTCATTTTGGCAATAATGGGTGATGGTGCAACGATGTAACCGACACGGATGCCGGGTGCTAAAAGCTTTGAGAATGAACCTGCATAAATAACAATACCGTCTTCGTCAAAGCTCTTGATTGACGGGATATCTTCACCTGAAACTCTGAGGTCACCATAAGGATTGTCTTCAAGGATAAGAAGACCATACTTTTTAGCAAGCTCATAAACTGCCTTTCTCTTCTCGAGGCTCATTGTAGCACCTGACGGATTCTGAAAGTTTGGAATTGTATAAATAAATCTTGGGTTTTCTGCAGTTTTAATTGCCTCTTCCAATTTTTCAATATTCATTCCGTCTGCTTCAACCGGAACACCTGCTAACTTACAACCGTATGAACGGAAGCAGTTAAGAGAACCTATAAATGACGGACATTCACAGATAACGGTATCACCTAAATCGCAAAGCGCCTTTGTTGCAAGGTCCATAACCTGCTGTGCACCGGATGAAATAATAAGACTGTCAAAGTCTTTGCCTATATTATATCTTTCCTTCACGAAAGTTGTAAGTCTGTCAATAAGTGGCTTGTAACCCTCTGTCACGCCATACTGCAATGCAGTAATTGGAGCAGTTTCAAAAATTTCTGCAGAAATTTTCTTTACCTCATCAATAGGAAATGATGCAGCATCCGGATTTCCTGCTGCGAAAGGAATGATTGATGGGTCCTGAGTAGCTTTTAAAATCTCACGGATAGCTGATGGTTGAAGAGATGAGATTCTTTTTGAAAAGTAGTAATCCATAGTTTGTCACCTGAAAAAATAATTTTTAATATTTTAACACATTATGTAAAGTATTTCAATAAACACAAAAAATAAAAAACTTTTCTAAAGCACTACCTTTTTCGACAAAAATGTGATAAACTTATATGGTAGAATATGTCAGAAATGGTAGAGGAGTGGAATAAATGACACAATTTGTTCGAAAGTTAGACCATATGGGAAGAATTGTTCTCCCGGCAGAGTACAGAAAAAAGACGGGCATTGATGACCTTGCTGAAGTAAGAATTACTGAAAAGGACGGTAAAATTATTATTGAAAAGCTCTCTCCTTGCTGTAAAATATGCGGAGCAGAAGAAAATCTTAATAAGGAAATGGACGTTTGCCAAGAATGTATTGCAAAAATTAAAGAGCTTTAAAAAATAAAGACAGGAAATGAGTCAAAACTCAAAGCCTGTCTTTTTTCTTTACAAAATGATTTATTAAGCTTTCGTGTAGAGTGTTGAAAATTATAAAGCTACCGGTTTAAATTGAAGTTTTAATTTCACTCATACCATGAGATTTGCGATATTCATTAAGAGGAATTCCAACAAGCTTCATTGTACGGTTATACGATTCCTTACCTTTATCAGAAAAATTGCCTTTTGTTATATCAAGAGGAGTGATTTCATAAACTTTTTTACCATTAACAGTTTTCAGGTTAACCCATGTTGGGATGATATTTACATCTGAAATTTTGACTGTGCCGTCACTCCACTTTTCAAAAGAGAATGTAAAAATCATTCCGTCTTCCGTATGACCGGTTTTGCAAGGGTCCATAATTTCTCGTCTTTGGTTGGAAAGAGCATTGCCCATAGAATAAATGCAAACTGTTTCGTGTCCGTTTTCACTTGTGAGAGTCTCAAAGGGTTGAATTACATGAGGGTGACCGCCAACAATAACATCAACACCTAAATCACACATTTTTTGTGCCATAGTTTTTTGATAACTATTGGGAACAAATTGATATTCTTCTCCCCAATGCACATAGAAAACAATAGCGTCAGCACCTTGCTCTTTCATAGCCTTGATAGAATGTTCGGCATCCATATAAAATGCAGAAAGGTCGCTATAATTAAAACTATTTACCAATGGCCCTGCTTCAGCACTTAAAAGAATTCCGTTAAGAGCTTTTCTGTCTGGTGAACCACTAGGAGTTTCATAAGTATAACAAGCCATACCAACTTTAATTCCGTTGATATCACAAATCTTATATTTTGCACCTGTGTCTGTGCTTCTTGTACCGATGTATTGAATGTTATTTTCCTCGAGCACCTGAAGAGTGCGTTTTATACCTGCAAAACCGGAGTCATAAGTATGATTGTTTGATGTGAGCATCATATCAACACCAGATTTTTTGAGGCTGTGCACAATTTGGTCAGGAGAGTTGAACATGGGATATGTTGAGTAGCCTCTGTCTTCACCACCCAATGTGATTTCAAGATTAGCAATCATCATATCGTATGAATTGTAATAAGGTGAGATTTCTGTAAAGATGTCATCAAAATTATATCCGTCAGTGGTTTTTGCGTTTTCCAGAATAGGTTTGTGAATAAGAATATCACCGGTAACACCGATTGAGGCTGTTTGCTCAACAAAGGGCTCTGTTGAGTTTTCTGAAATTGCAGATTCAGCTGTTTCTGATATTTTATCAGAATCAACAGGCAGAGAATGATTTTTAATGATATCAAGTATAAAAGGTGTAGCTATAATAATTAGGGCAAACACACAAGCCACAATTAAGCGAATTATTTTAGCTTTTTTCTTTTTTTGACGAGATAAGCGCCTTTCGGAAATTCTTTTTTCAACATCATTTTCGTTATACAAAGTCCATTTACCTCCTTGTGTAAACTACAAAGGCATAAAGGGTTTTATTTGTTATATTTTTCTATTAGTCTTTCATAGTCTTCGTCAGAAATTGCGACGACAGCACCGTGACGAGGGAAAAAATCCATACTGTAATCGTTGGGATTAACAGGAAGAAAGTTTTCAAAATCAGTTGTCTGTTGCATAAAGAAATGGTCTGTACTGTATTCATCCATAATCATAACCCACTGGTCTGTGCCTGTGATGTTATAGATTTCACTACCCTCAACGCCTGTTTTTGCAAGAGAACAAACAACGGAATTGTCATCATAAGGACCTGTAACACTTTCACTTGTTGTGTAAGCAATTGTCTGGTCCTCGTCGTGCTTGAAATAAAGATAATATTTACCGTTTTTCTCGTTGTAAGCAATATCACCGTCAATGGTTTGTATTCCCGGACGCTCATATAAAAGCTTAGGCTCGGTTATTGATTTGAAATCAGTTGTGTGTGCGTAATACATCTGTGCAGGGTCGTTTTTTTCGTCAGAATGTGCCCAGTAGAGCATGTACATTTCTGCTTTTTCGTCCCATATTGCCTGTGGTGCCCATGCTCGTGTTGTAGTGGCAAAATTACCACCGAATTGACGCATATCAATAATTGTTTCGTCAGTCCAATTGATTAAATCACTTGATTTCCAGGTAACAAGTGCGTGATTGGATGTCCATCCTTCATCACTTTTCATATCTGTACCCACAATATAATAAAATCCGTCATTGCTCTTTACGATATATGGGTCACGGACACATTTTTTACCCTTTGTTTGGATAATTACAGGTTCGTTGTTGTTGAGAGCCTGAAAATTGTATCCGTCTTCACTTACTGCAAAGTGAATTCTTTCTTGTTCAGGTTCATTTCCAACAAAATATGCGAAAAGATATTTTCCGCTTTGGCTTTTTGCAGGAACGGCATATCCGGTATTGTTCATTGTATAACACCTTGTTTCGGTTTGGTTTTCAATTAAGTATAACTAAAAAATACACAAAAGTCACTTGACGGGATGAATAAATAAACGCATAAATTTTTGTGCAGAATTATATTGTCAAATTATAATTTGTCGGTGAGTTTAATTATTAAAATGGATATGAATCGTAGGGGACGATGAGTCTCATCTGCCGGTTCGGTCGGTGCTTCTGCTTCGCAGAGGTGTCCACCGGACACCCGCACCCCACATAGTCCCGCAGTCGGTCAACAGCACACTTTAGAACGGGACGATGTGGGCATCGTCCCCTACAAGATATATTGTTCTATATTAACTCCCCGATAAATTCCGATTTTTGTTAGGTCAAAACCACCTCATTTTTTTATTGATTTTAAGTTATATATATGATAAAATTACTGTGTATGAAAGATTTTAGGGGGAATTACCATGTGTAAGTTTTATGCAGAATTAAAAGAAAACGGTGCGGTTGTTCGTTGCAATAGTTTTGACAACGAATACTTTTCATTTAACTATGAAAAGAAAGACGACAGCATCAAGGGTGTACTCACAGCAAAAAAAGGCTTTGAAATGCAGAGTCTTGTAGTGGAATATGATAAGGATTTTGACGATGATGACCTTTTCTATGCAAACGGTTATCAGGCTTGGACAACATCTCGCGAATTCTCAAAGAATGATAAATTTGACGGACTTCTTGAGCTTGCAAAAATCACAAAGTTCACTTCTCATTTCGTAGGACTTTCAGGTGACTATCATTTTGCAAAGGGATATGGCGAAACAGGTAAATTCCATGGATATACATATTGCTATTTCCGTGAAAAAGGCGAAAAAGAAATCAAGCTTTACGGCTCAAAGAGTGAACGTAAGGGCTTTACAGTCTTTGAAGTTGATATGAACGGTGGAAAGTTCAGAGTTACAAAGGATGTTGAAGGCCTCATTCTTGAAGCAGGTCAGGAATACGAAATGTTTGATATCGCAATTATCGAAGGCGGTATGGACGAGGTTATGGATAAGTATTTCTTCGACTTTGTCGGCTGTAAAAAACCTGCTATCAAGCATCTTTCAGGTTACACATCATGGTATAACTATTTCCAGGACATCAACGAAAACATCATTATCCGTGACCTTAACGGTCTCGACAGAGCAAGTGAAGAGGTTAATATCTTCCAGGTTGACGACGGATATCAGCACGCTGTTGGTGACTGGCTTATTACTGACCACAAAAAATTCCCTAAGGGTATGAAATATATCGCTGACGAAATTCACAAGAAGGGCTATAAGGCAGGTATCTGGCTTGCTCCTTTCAGTGCACAGTGTTCTTCAATTATCGCAAAGAAGCATCCTGACTGGCTTATCAGATGGAATAAGACAGGTAAAAAGATGCTTGGCTGTCAGGGCTGGGGTGGTGCATATACACTCGATATTTACAATCCTGATGTTCGTGCATATATAAAGAAGGTTTTCGACACAGTTCTCAATGTATGGGGCTATGATATGGTTAAGCTTGACTTCCTTTACAGCCAGTGTATTGAACCTCGAAACGGTAAAACCCGTGGCGAAATTATGTGCGACGGTGTAGATTTACTTCGTGAAGCTTGTGGTGACAAGTGGATTCTCGGTTGCGGTGTTCCTATCGGTGCTTGTATGGGTATCTTTGATGCTTGTCGTATCAGCTGTGACGTAAACAAGAACTGGAAATTCGAGCTTAAAAAGAGCCTTAACATTAACTCAATCGTTACATGTGTCAGAACAAATGCTGAAATGCCATCATCACAGAATGCAATTACAAACACAATTTTCCGTAATCATCTTGATGGCAGAGCTTTCTGTAATGACCCTGATGTATTCTTCCTTCGTGACATCAATATCGGTTACAATTGGGAACAGAAGCTTCTTCACGGTAAGGTAAACTCTGTTTGCGGTAATGTTCTTTTCGTTTCTGACAATGCAGGTGATTTTGACGATAACAGAATTGACGTTCTTAAGGATTTCTTTAAGGATAAGGATTATAAGGTTAATTTTGCAGAGTTCGAAAATGATGATGTAATCCGTCTTGACTTTACAGAAGACGGTGTTGATAAAACACTCAGACTTAATCTTGATTCAGGCGAAAGCAACGTATTTGATGTCCTTTAATAGGTGATGTTATGAAACTTGCAGTTATCGGTGGCGGAGGAGTCCGCTCAATGTTCCTTGCAAAAAGTATTGCAGGTCGAGCAGAAAAGATGGGTATAAAAGAACTCGTCTTTATGGATAACAATGAGAAAAAATTAAACATATACGGCAAGATGGCGAGAGAAGTCTCTCGCCGTCTTTGTCCTGTTTTAAAATTCACATTGACAACTGACGGTAAAGAGGCAATCAAAGATGCTGATTATGTAATAACCACAATCCGTGCGGGTGGTGACCGTATGCGTTGCCGAGATGAGAGAATTGCACTTGATATGGGTATTCTCGGTCAGGAAACAACAGGTGCAGCGGGTTTTTCGTTTGCTATGAGAAGTATTCCTGCTTTGAAAGAATACTGTGAATTGGTTAGACAGTATGCAAAGCCGGATGCTATGGTGTTTAATTTTACTAATCCTGCAGGGGTTGTGTCACAGACACTTCGTGATATGAGATATGACTTTACATATGGCATCTGTGATGCACCAAGCGGAATGTTAAGAAGATTTGAGGAGCTTTACGGTTATCCTGAAAATCACTTGGAGGCACTTTGCTATGGTCTTAATCATTTGTCTTTCTTCAAATATATCAAGGCAGATGGTGTTGATATAACATCAAAAATTGTAAGTGATGATAAAGCTTATGAAAATACAGATTTAAGATATTTCGACAAAGACTTTTTAATGAGAAAGCAGTATGTGCCTAATGAATATATGTATTATTTCTACAACCGTGAAAAGGCTGTTGAAAATATCCTTAATGCAGAGCGTACCCGTGGTGAGCAAATTGCTGATATTAACGAGAAAATGACAGAAGAGTTGTCAGCGGTTGATATTGAAAATAATTTCGAAAAGGCATTGGAAATATTTGATTATTACTACGGTCTTCGTGAGAATTCATATATGGCAAGTGAAACAGGTGAAAAGAGAAATTCAACCTGGCATTTTGATATGTATGCACCTGATGACGGTGGTTATGCAGGTGTTGCACTTGGAATTATTGATGCAAAAAATTCAACTGAAAAGAATAGAATGATTGCCTGTATTCCAAATGACAACAAGGCTATTGATTTTCTCGATGAAAGTGATACTGTTGAAATTTCCTGTGAAATTAAGAATGGTAAGGTGACGCCAATCACAATTGGTGATGTGCCTTTTGAAAATAAAGAGATTATAACAAGAGTCAAGGCTTATGAAAGACTTGCATCAAAGGCAATTATAAATTGTGACAGAGAAAGTGCAATTGACTGTCTTTATCTTCATCCGTTGGTGGGTTCATATTCACTTGCAGAAAAATTAGTTGACAGTTATATTGAGCTTAATAAAGATTTTACAGGAGAATGGAAATGAGTTTTGTTGCTGCCTTCGGAAAACTGAATATTGATTTGCTTTATTCAGGAATGCCGCGAATTCCTAATGAGGGTGAAGAAATTTATTCAAAGGATTTCAGGGTTTGCCTTGGTGGCGGACTTCCTGCAACTATGATAAACTGCTCTCGTTTAGGTGTTCCTGCCAAAATTGGTACTTTTTTAGGCGACGATATGTTCTCGCAGTTTGCAAAAGGGAAGCTCATTAAAAGCGGAACAAAATATGAGCTTTTTGAAAGCAAGAATTATCCGCTGAATGTGACTTCTGCAATTATCACAAGTACAGACAGAACTTTTGTGTCTTATGGTGGTGTGGAAACATATTCTGATGAAATGTTAGAAAAAATCTATAATTCCCTTAAAGGTGCAAAGGTTGTTGCAATGCAGGAGAAGATTATACCTGTATATAAGGAACTAAAAAAAGATGGCACAATACTTGTTCTTGATACGGGATACAGTGATGATATGTCCTTCCAGAAGCATAAGGATTTAATTGAAATTGCCGATTATTATACTCCTAACATTGACGAAACAGAAAAGCTGACAGGCACAAGGGATTACAAAGAAGCTCTTAAAATTCTCGGTGAATATTTCCAGAAACCTATTGTAAAGCTTGGAAAACTTGGTTGTGCAGGATATGATAATGATTATTTTGTAGTTGATAATATCGACGAATTCAAGTGCATCGATGCAACAGGTGCAGGAGATGCATTCCTTTCAGGCTTCATTTATGGTCTTTATAACGATTTTGATTTTAAAAAGTGTATTTTAGCAGGAAATATCACAGGCGGTAAATGTGTTACGGGTATCGGTTGCCTGACAGAATATATTACAAAAGACGGAATAAAAGATTATTTAGAAAAATATCAGTATTTGATAAAATAAAAATACTGTACAAAAATAATTCTTTATGATAAAATTCTTATGTACACAACTTTTTAGTTGAAGGAGAAAATGAAAATGGAAAAAGAAATTTATGCTCTTGCCTTTGATATAGGAACAACAGGTGTTAAGACTTGCCTTTTCAAGATAGGAAAAACAATTGAACTTATTTCTGCTGCAAGTGAGGGTTATAAGCTTTATATTATGCCTAATGGTGGCGCTGAACAGGACCCTGATGAATGGTGGGCTGCAATGTGTTCAACATCAAAGAAGGTTATAGCAGAATCAGGTGTTGACCCTAAAGAAATTTATGGTATTTCATTCTGTTCACAGATGCAAGGTTTGGTTCTTGTAGATAAAGACGGAAAACATGTTCGTCGTGCATTCAGTTATATGGACCAAAGAGCAACAGAAGAACTTAAGAAGGGTATTGCTTACGGACCACAGATTGCCGGAGCGAATGTTTTTAAACTTCTCCCATCACTTGCAATTACAGGTGCTGTTGCTGCAAGTGTTAAGGACCCTGTATGGAAATACAAGTGGACAGAGGCACACGAGCCGGAAAACTTTAAGAAAGTGCATAAATGGCTTGATGTTAAAGAATATCTTATCTGCCGTATGACAGGTGAATTTGTAATGACAAAGGACTCTGCTTTCGGTGCTTTGATTTACGATATAAAGAAAAAATGTTGGAGTCCTACAATCTGCAAGCTGCTTGGCGTTGATATGAAACATCTTGCAAAAATTGTTGACTGTACAGAAAAAATCGGTATTCTTCGCGCAAAACAGGCTGAAGAATTAGGTCTTGTATCAGGAATTTCTGTTTTCGGTGGTGGCGGTGACGCTACACTTATCGGTGTTGGTGCAGGTGCAACAGGGCTTGGCGATACTCATGTTTATCAGGGTACATCAGGTTGGGTTTCAACTGTTGTTGATAAGAGTATTGTTGACGCAAATGCTATGATTGCAGCTGTTGTAGGTGCAGCTGACGGTATTTACAACTACTTTGCAGAGCTTGAAACAGCAGGTAAGTGTGTTGAATGGGTTAAGGACCATCTGGCACTTGATGAAATTGACATCTATCTTGATAAGCAACACGACCTTAAGCATAAGAATGCTGATATGGAGGTTGTTTATACAAACCTTTATGATTATATGATGGCTGTTGTGGATTCAATCCCTGCAGGTAGTGGCGGAGTTATTTTTACACCTTGGCTTCATGGTAACCGTTGTCCGTTTGAAGACCCTAACTCAAGAGGAATGTTCTTTAACATCAGTCTTGATACCGGAAAAACAGAATTAATCCGTGCTGTTGTTGAAGGTGTTTGTTTCCACCTCCGTTGGTTTATTGAAACACAGGATAAGAAGATTAAGACATCAAATACCATCCGTTTCGTAGGTGGCGGTGCTCTCTCAAAGGTTACAAGTCAGATTCTTGCTGACTGTACAGGACGAGTTGTTGAAACTGTTGCAAGTCCACAGAATGTTGGTGCTGTTGGTGCTGCGGTGCTTATTGCAGTTAATGCCGGTATCATTTCAAGTGTTCAGGACGCTAAAGAACTTATTCCTGCTGTGAATACATATGTTCCTAATAAGGAAAACAAGGCAATTTATGACAAGAACTTTGAGGTATTTAAGAAGCTTTATACTTCAAATAAAGACAATTTTGCAGCACTTAACAAAAATTAAACAAGAATTTCAGGAGCAGAGAGGTCTGCTCCTGTTTTTTCTTATTGCAATATAACGAGAAAGATTGTATAATGATATGGTATAGATTTTTGGAGGTGTTATTTTTGGCAAATAAAAATGACCTTTTTGATACATACAAAAGTATAGATGAGAATAGAAATAATAGTGATTTTCCGGAAAACGAAGAAAATGCTATTAGATTCAACGCGGACTTATTTGGAAAAAAGGAAACACCAAAAGAGTCGCCAAAGGAAGAAAAAAGCGTTGAATCCGATATGACAAAAGAGAATGTTGTTAAGGAAGAAATTAAGCCTGAGAAAGAGGAGAAGGTTGAAGAGCCTAAACCTGAGAAAGAGAAAAAAGTAAAAGAGCCTAAACCGGTGAAGGAGAAAAAGGTGAAAGAGCCTAAGCCTGTGAAGGAAAAGAAGGTAAAAGAACCTAAACCTGAAAAGCAGAAAAAAGTAAAAAGCACAAAAGCAGAAAAACAAAATGTTGAATTTGAAGAGCAATTAACAAAAAAAGACCATATCACATTTGTGCTTGTTTTATTTACTCTTGTGTTGGCAATTGCATTTGTAGTTGTTAAATTTTTACCTGTGTTTAATCAGGAAAATAATGCAGAGGAAACAACCACAGAGATGGCGGATATTGCACAGCTTCGTATCGATAAAGAAAATGTGATGTTCCAATATGTCCAGTCAGATTTAAAAAATGTTTTCTATTCTTGGTCACCACAATATGTTTTACAATATTATCAGTACAGTGAAAATAAAATAAAGCCGGTTCAACCTACAGGAAAAGTTACAGCCAAAGTAAAGATGGGCGATGACGAATTGTCTGTAAATATGGATTATATTCAGGTTGAGGAAGGTGTTTTCGGAATGGCTTATTATAATGTGGACACTAACGTTGTGTATAAAAAAGTTGTGTTTAAGTTGACAAATCTTCCGAAAGGCTTTGAGCAAGAGGGTAAAGCACTTCTTCTTGCAACAACGGATACAAATGCTATGTCGGGTGAAAATAACAAATGGACCGATAGCTTTATTGTGGATATTGAAACAGGAAAAACCACAAGATTCCTCAGCAATACAGAAACAGATTCGGAAAAAATTTCAGGCTTCAGTGTGATTACTGACGAAGCATATATGACAACTGATGGAAAGTTACCATTCTTCTCGACAAGAAAGCACGAGGCAATCAGCGGTAAGAGAGACCTTTATATAAAGGAAGGTGCAAAGGAAACTGCTTTTGCACAAGATGTTTACGGGGATTATGCGATTGTTGACGGCTCATCAGTAATATATATGAGAGCAACGGAAACCGGTTTTAATGTTGTAAAGAAAGATGGAGAAGAAGAAATTTCTGTTTTTGCTTTTAAGGGTGATTTCAGTCTGAATTATCTTTATTACAATGAATATTTGTTAGATAAGAAAACGGGCAAATTATACAATGTTAAGACAGGTGAAGAAAACCAAGTCAAAGGATACAAGATGTTGAATCCTGAATCAATTGTTGTAAGTGCCGACGGAAAATACCTTGTTGTATTAGGTACAGCAAAGAATGTGGTGGATTATCAGTTATATATTTTCAATCTTGAGACAGGTAAATGCACAAAATATCAGGATGTAAATTTCTCAAAGCATACGAATATTGCTTTCGTTACTGATACAGTTGTAATGTACACTGCGGTTTCTCCTGACAAGGGATATGAAAACATTATGTTTGATATTGCGAAAATGAAAAAATAAAATCAGAAGCAGGGTGAAACGCCCTGCTTTTTGTATATTTTTGTGTGTTTTTTACCTATAAGCGTTAATTTTGGAATGAGTATTTGTTGAAAATGTAAAAAATTGAAAAAAATGAAAAAAACACTTGCATTTTCACTTGTGTTCTGTTAGAATATCTCTTGCGTTCACGAGATAAAGTGTTTCGTGAGTCGGTGTTGATTGCGATGAGGGTCCACCTGTTCCCATCCCGAACACAGTAGTTAAGCTCATTCGCGCCGAAGATACTTGGCTGGAAGCGGCCCGGGAAAATAGGTAATGCCGACATAATGAAAAGCGTCTGTCCAATAGGATGGGCGCTTTCTTTTTTTAAATTAATATGAATTTTCGTTTGCAGGTATTGTATAACACCTGCTTTTTTGTTATAATAAAATAGATTATAAATGATTTGAACACTTTATTATAGATTAATATTCGGGAGATGTTGAAATGTTATTTGCACAAGATATCGGTATCGATTTGGGTACTGCTAATACAATCGTGTATCTTAAGGGTAAAGGAATTGTTCTTCGTGAGCCTTCAGTGGTTGCCGTTAATGAAAAAGCAAATCCGCCAACAGTTGTTGCGGTTGGTGATGAAGCCAAGGATATGATTGGTAGAACTCCTGGTTCAATCACTGCGGTTAAACCATTAAAAGACGGTGTTATTATAAATTCTGAAATTACGTCTGATATGTTGAAGGCGTTTATTAACAAGGTAATTAATCGCACTCCTTTTGTAAGAGCAAGAGTACTTATTTGTGTTCCTGCAGGCATCACAGAGGTTGAAAGAAAAGCGGTTCATGATGCTGCACGAGATGCAGGAGCAAAATATGCTTCACTTATACATAAACCTTTGGCTGCGGCAATTGGTGTAGGACTTCCTGTAACTGAGGCAGTGGGAAGTATGATTGTTGACATTGGTGGTGGCACAACAGAGGTAGCGGTTATTTCATATCGCGATATTGTTACTGCGAAGTCTTGCCGTGTTGCAGGTGACGATTTTGATGAAGCAATTATAGAATATATAAGAAAGAAGCATAATGTTCTCATTGGTGAAAGAACAGCGGAAGAGCTTAAAATAAAAATCGGCTCAGCTATGAGCTATGATGGTGAAGGTGCTATGGATGTCAGAGGCAGAAATCTTGTTGACGGACTTCCAAAAAATATTGAGGTTACATCAGAGGATGTAAGAGAAGCACTTGCAGAGCCAGTTTCACAGATTGTTGATGCTATTCGTTCAACACTTGAGAAAACACCACCTGAATTGTTATCTGATATTGTTGATAACGGAATTATGCTTACAGGTGGCGGTGCATTGCTTCGCGAGTTTGACAAGCTTATTGAAGAGCAAACAAAAATCCCTGTTCACATTGCTCCATATCCAATGGATTGCGTTGCAACAGGAATGGGTATGTGTCTTGAAAAAGGCAATGTCTGATTTATCGGAGAGATATAAATGGATAATTTTTTTAAAAGTACAACATTTAAAATTTTGATAACTATTGCTGTAATTTTGTTGAGCGCAAGTATAGTGGCTACTGTTTTGCCGGGTTCAACATCACCCATTACAAAGGTTGTCGGAATCATAACTACACCTTTACAGGATGCGGCTTCATATTTGTCTGCAAAATTCGATAACGCTACAGGTGGATTTATTTCATCAAAGACATATCAGGACAGAGTTGCTGAACTTGAACAACAGGTTGCAGAGTATCAGAGTCAGTTAGTCGATTACGAAAAGACAAAAAAGAGATTAGAATCTTATGAAGCATTTCTCGATGTTCGTGAAATGCATCCTGACTATAGTTGGACATATGCAACAGTTATCGGACGAGATGGTGCCGATGTGTTTGGCTCATTTACTCTTGACCGTGGGTCAGCGGATAAAGTTGAGGTTAATGATGCGGTAATCTCCGGTGAATATCTTATCGGAGTTGTGACAGAGGTTAATGCGACCTCCTGTGTTGTAAGGTCTGTTTTTGACCCTTCTGTGAACGTGGCGGCTTATGAAATCAGAACAGGTGAATTGGGATATGTTTCAGCAAATCATAAATTATCCGCTAAGGAAACCTGCAAACTGACAGGACTTGATACTAAAACAGCTGTTTCTGAAGGTGGAATTGTCTGTACATCCGGTACAGGCGGTATTTTCCCAAAGGATTTGATAATCGGTACTGTAACTTCTGTTGAGCAGAGTGAGACTGACCTTTCATCATACGCTGTTGTTAAACCTGCAGTAAATGCAAATCAGATTCATGACTGTTTTATCATTACTTCTTATGAGGGAAATTAAAGGCTTATGACTGTTCAGACAAAAATAAAAACAAAGCGATACATAGTGTACGCTTTAATAATTTTTCTGGCACATATTTTGCAGAATGTTGTTCCCGTTTTTCCCGAACTGTTATCAGTGAGACCTCTTCTTCTGGTTTCTGTTGCAGTTTGTATTTCAATGTTTGAGGGAGAAATTGTTGGCGCAGCAGCAGGTGTTATAGCGGGGGTGCTGTGGGATACTGTTACAGTTACGGCGGACGGTTATAATGCATTGTTTTTGATGGTTGCTTGTGCTATATGCGGCGTGTTGCTACGAATTTATATGCGTAATAATATTGTTACATACCTTATTATGAATTCAGCAATTACTTTTGTGTATCTTATTACTTATGTTTTATTCTTTATTTCTGCAAGGGGAATTGATAGCGTAGGATTAATATTTTTAACAAGCTATCTGCCTATGGGGATATATTCACTGGTGTTGACCCCGATGTGGTATATTTTCATCAGAAGTGTTAACAGAAAATTCTCGTTTGATTATACAGAATATTAATTAAATTTTTGAAAGGAAGGCGATAATGTGAAAAGCACATACAAATTTAAAACTCGTGCAACTGCATTTGTTGTTGCAGTTATCTTTATTATTTCCATATTTATCGCTGACCTTCTTCGAATTCAGGTTATTGATGCCGATGAGTATTCCACAAAGAATATTTATTATTCTACAGCAAACACTCAAATAAAAGCTCTTCGCGGAGAAATTCTCGACACAAACGGCAAGGCTCTTGTTTATAGTTCTCAAACAAATTCTATTTTTATTGATGCTTCATTCTTTCCTAAAGAAACTGAAAAGAAGCAAAGAAATAAAATTATGCGTTCTCTTCTCAGACTGTTGAAGAGAAATGAGGTGGAATATAACTATTCCGACTTTATTACAATTGAAAACGGTGAAATAAAATATACCGAGGGAATTGCAGGGGTTAAAGGCTTTCTTTTTGCAAAAGATTATCTTAACCTTAATGAGTACGCAACAGCACAAAACTGCTTTGATGCCTTGTGTGAATATTATGAGTTGGGTGAGTTGTCACCTGAGGATGCAATAATGTTATCATCAGTTTATGTTGCAATGACAAAGGCTGATTTTTCAAAAAACAATCCGTTTACTCTTGCGGAAGATGTTTCCGCTGAATTGGTATCCTTTATAAAAGAACAGAGCAGATATTATAAAGGAATTGAAGTGAGAGTAGATACTGACCGAGCTTATTATGATGGCGGAATAGCACCTCACATTGTAGGATATTATGATTACATCAATGCAGAGGAATATGCTGCTAAGAATGAAGATTATAAAGAAGCAAGCGGTGTTGAGACTCTTACTGAAAAAGAACGTGAAACTTTAAAGCTCCGTGCATACGGAATGACTGATAAAATCGGTAAATTCGGTATTGAAAGTGCAATGGAAGACGAGTTAAGGGGTACAAACGGAATTCTTGCTACAATAACAAATTCCGATGGCACAAAGACGACTAAGGTGACAACTGCTCCTGTGAACGGTAATAATGTTATTTTAACTATAGATGGTGACTTCCAGAAACAGGTACAGGAAATTCTTTCAACAAAGATTGACACAACAAAAGAGGAAGGAACAATTGATACAGCAGGATGTATTGTTGTTATGGATGTTCATGATTTCTCTGTTCTTGCTTGTGCTTCATACCCTACATATAATCTTGAAACTTATAAGGAAAACATAGTTGAGCTCAATCAGGATAAGACTGCTCCTTTATGGAACAGAGCATTGAGAAGTACATATGCTCCGGGTTCTACGGTTAAGCCTGCGGTTGGTCTGGCGGGACTTGAAGAGAATATTATTAAAGCGGACGATAATATATACTGTTCACTTGTCTATGATTATTTCGAGGATTTACCTCTTAACTGTATGGGTGTAGGTAATCATGGGAATACTAATATGGACCTTACAAGAGCATTGACTTATTCGTGCAACACTTATTTCTATGAGGTCGGCAGACAACTCGGAATTGAAAAGCTGAATGAATATTTTACTATGTTTGGTCTAGGGCAAAAAACAGGCGTTGAGCTTACTGAAGCAACGGGTCAGGCAGCAAGTAAAGAGGCTCGTGAGGCTGCGGGTGGCATCTGGTATCCCGGTAATACTGTTCAGGCTGCTATCGGTCAGTCAGATAACTTGTTTACGCCGATTCAGTTATGTTCTTATGTTTCAACACTTGCAAATGGTGGGACAAGATATAAAGCGCATTTTGTAAAGAGCGTAACATCTTATGATTTTTCTAAGACTATTTACGAGGCAGAACCGATTGTTCTTAATGAAGTTCAGGCATCAAAAGAAAATTTTGAATCAGTGAGAACAGGTATGATTGCTATGGCAAGTAATCTTGCTGCATTCAGAGGTATGGATTACCGAGTGGCAGCAAAGACAGGTACGGCTCAGGCAAAGAAAAAAGTCGGAGACGCTATTGTGGCATATACAAATGGTTTTATGATTTCTTATGCTCCTGCGGATAATCCGCAGATTGCAGTTGTTATTGCTATTGAAAATGTGGACTCAGGTGGTCTCGGAAATTATGTCCGTGAAGTTTATGATGCTTACTTTAACAGAAATACAGAATTCACACCATCTCAACAGGGAAATACAATTCTTAACTGATAATTTTTAATCTTGTAAAACTGAAGAAAAAAACACTTGATTTTTAAAAACTCTTGTGGTATACTATCAAGGCTATCTCTGTGCACTCGGGTGATTGAACAAGCCTAAAGGGCGTTCACCTACTTTCATCTGGGGCATTTGAGCATAAATTTATTTTAATGAGGTGAAATGACAATGACACAGGCAGAAAAGCAGGCTATTATGGCTGAATACGCTGCTCACGAAGGCGACACAGGTTCTCCTGAGGTTCAGATTGCTGTTCTCACAAAGAGAATTAACGATTTAACTGAGCACCTTAAGGCTAACAAAAAGGACCATCACTCACGTCGTGGTCTTCTTAAGATGGTTGGTCGTAGGAGAAATCTTCTCGCATACCTTCAGAAGAAGGATATCGAAAGATACCGTGCAATCGTTGCAAGACTTGGTCTTCGTAAGTAATCAAAACAAATTAAGGCAGATAGGTGAAAACTTATCTGCCTTGAATTGCTTTTAAAGGCATTAATTTCTGAGGCGAAAATTTAAGGTTTTAGCGGTAAATAGAGCTTTTAATTTGACATTGAAGGTTGTATTTATTGCTAAACAGATTTTTGCCTCAGTACAAGAAAAAACAAAAGTAAAGGAAGGTAAAAATTATGTTTTTCAAGAATTTTAAAGTATGGGAAACTGAACTCGCAGGTAGAAAATTGACTCTTGAAACAGGTAAAATGGCTGGTCTTGCTAATGCAGCAATTCTTGCTCGTTACGGTGAAACAGAAGTTCTTTGTACAGTTACAGCTTCTGCAAAGCCAAGAGAAGGTGTTGATTTCTTCCCTCTCTCAGTTGACTATGAAGAAAAAATGTACTCAGTAGGTCGTATTCCTGGCTCATTCCAGAGAAGAGAAGGCAGAGCAAGTGAAAAGGCTATCCTTACATCTCGTTGTATCGATAGACCAATCCGTCCTCTTTTCCCTAAAGACCTCAGAAATGACTGTTCAGTAGTTGCTACTGTAATGTCAGTTGACCTTGATTGCTCACCTGAAATCACAGCTATGATTGGTGTTTCAGCAGCAATCGCAATTTCAGATATTCCTTGGGCAGGTCCTGTTTCAGGTGTTAACGTTGGTCTTGTTGACGGCAAAATCGTTATCAACCCAAATCTTGAGGAAAGAGCAAAGTCAGACCTTGTTTTGACAGTTGCTTCTACTGCTGACCTTGTTGCTATGATTGAAGCAGGTGCTAACGAAATCGACGACGATACAATGTTTGATGCTATCATGGCTGGTCACGCTGAAAACCAGAAAATCGTTAAATTCATTCAGGGAATTGTTGATGAAGTTGGTAAGCCAAAGTTCGCTTATGAATCATCAGACCCAGACCCAGAAATTATGGCTGAAATCGAAGAATTCTGCATCGAAGATGTTAAGAAGGCTCTTGATACAGATGATAAGCTTGTTCGTGACGAAGCTCTTCTTCCAATTTACGAAGCAGTTCACGAAAAGTTTGACGAAAGATTCGAAGGCAACGAAGCAAAGCTTGACGAAATTATGTATCTCGTTCAGAAGCATGTTGTTCGTGCTTGGCTCAAAGATGAACACAAGCGTGTTGACGGTCGTGGTATTGATGATATCCGTCCTCTTAATGCAGAAGTAGACCTTATTACTCGTGCTCATGGTTCAGGTATGTTCACTCGTGGACAGACTCAGGTTCTTTCAATTGCAACTCTCGGACCTATGGGTGATGCTCAGCCTCTTGACGGTCTTGATGAACAGACAGAAAAGAGATATATCCACCACTACAACTTCCCATCATATTCTGTTGGTGAAACAAAGCCCTCTCGTGGACCAGGTCGTCGTGAAATCGGTCCCGGTGCTCTTGCAGAAAAGGCTCTTGTTCCTGTTCTTCCATCAGTTGATGAATTCCCATATGCTATCCGTGTTGTATCAGAAGTTCTTTCTTCAAACGGTTCAACATCACAGGGTTCAATTTGTGGTTCAACTCTTGCTCTTATGGCAGCCGGTGTTCCAATCAAAGCTCCTGTTGCCGGTATCTCTTGCGGTCTTATCACAGGTGATGAAGGCGTTCATGGTGACTTTATGACAATGGTTGATATCCAGGGTCTTGAAGACTTCTATGGCGATATGGACTTTAAGGTAGCAGGTACAAAGAAGGGTATCACAGCTATCCAGATGGACCTTAAGGTACACGGTCTTACACCTGAAATTATTAAAGAAGCTTTTGCAAAGACTCACAAGGCAAGAGATTATATCCTTGACGAAATTATGCTTCCTTGCATTTCAGAGCCAAGAGCAGAGCTTTCAAAATATGCTCCAAAAATGCTTTCAACAAAGATTGACCCTGAAAAAATCGGTGATGTTATCGGTAAACAGGGTAAGGTTATCCAGAAGATTCAGGCTGACTGCGAAGTTAAGATTGATATCGAAGAAGACGGACGCGTATTCATTTCAGGTATTGATATTGATAATGCAAAACGTGCTCTTTCAATCGTTGAGCTTATCGCAAAGGACCCTGAAATCGGTGCTATCTACAACGGTGTTGTAACAAGACTTATGAGCTTCGGTGCATTCGTTGAAATCGCACCTGGTAAAGAAGGCCTTGTTCACATCAGCCGCCTTGATGTTAAGCGTACAGAAAAGGTTGAAGATGTTGTTAATGTTGGTGACACAGTACTTGTAAAGGTACTTGAAATTGACGACCAGGGCAGACTTAACCTCTCTCGTCGTGATGCTCTTATCGAAGTTAAGGGACTTGTTCCTGAAAACGATATTGATGAAGAACCAAAAAAGCGTGATAACAACCGTCGTTTCAACAGAAGAAGAAACAACGACTAATTAAATAAAATTAAGCGAGGAAGAAATTCCTCGCTTTTTTATTTTACTCTCCACAACCACAACTTGGCTTATAACTGTCTTTTAAGCAACCCTCTTTTGGTGGGAAAAATTCATCAATAGGGAATTGGATTCTTCTAAATGCATCACAAGGATTTTCATTGTCACAGGCGCATTCTTTGCTTGGGATACAGAAATCATATGCAGGAATAAGCATTTGAACATCTCTTTCCAGTTGAACAATTGTGAAAATGCCAAGAGTGACGGTAACTGCTTTTTTAGGCTCATCATCATAACAGTCAAAATCTCCGTCGAAACATCGGCAAACACATCGTGGAAGTCGTGACGGTTGACAGCAACAGCATGTGTAACAAGCATTGCATTCGTTTGCGTTTCGAAGCTTTGCATCAAGACAAATCGGGTCAACAGTCTGTACCTTCGCCTTTGGATTTGTACTGACCATATCAAGCTGTTCATCAACATCGTTACAAGCAAATTCTGATGAAAATACTTTTACATTACCCTCTGAACCGTAGAGAATACATTTTTTTGAGAAGGATGCAAGACCTTCAACGGTGCAAGGCGGATTGGTATGGCCTGTGAATACATCAAGGAAGATTTTAAAATAATAAGTAATGTCCACGGAATAGTAGCCTCTGTTGAATGGAACTTTTTCAACTTCGATAA
The DNA here is from genome assembly GCA_045533355.1 of Candidatus Fimenecus sp. Lineage (GTDB taxonomy): Bacteria > Bacillota > Clostridia > Oscillospirales > Acutalibacteraceae > Fimenecus. The sequence continues at coordinate 4,747 of JAZSHP010000140.1, read as the reverse complement.
AAGCATTAAGTACTTCGGCACCACGACAGCGGACATTTGTTGCACGGTCAATAATACACTGCGCAGAGCCTGTAAAATAAACTCTTAAATCCTCAAGGCAATCCTTGTCTGCACAAGAGTCGTAAACTCTGTTTGTGTCAATACAAACAGCCTCTTTTATTTTGTTGGGCATACAGTTTTTGTTTTCTGTCATATATATTCCTCCCATAAAATTATCAACTGACAGTACCATTGTATGTGTGATGGATAATTTTGTTACAAAATAGTTGTTAAACATAAAAATATATGATAAAATATACTGATTATAATTTTACGAGGTAGGATTATGGCAGTTTTAAAGGATGTTAAGAGAATTGTTGTTAAAGTAGGCACATCAACTCTTACATATAACACAGGAAAAACTAATATAAGAAGAATGCATAAGCTGGTATCTGTGCTTTCTGATATTGTAAATTCAGGCATTGAGGTTGCTCTTGTTACAAGTGGTGCAATCGGTGTTGGTGTTGGTAAATTAGGACTTAAGGAAAAGCCCGCGGACACAGCCGGTAAACAAGCTGCCGCTACTATTGGTCAATGCGAATTGATGTTTATGTATGACAAGCTTTTCGGTGAATATGGTCATACAGTGGGTCAATTGCTCATAACAAAAAGTGATGTAGAAAATGATGAGAGAAGACATAATCTTATAAATACATTCAACAGATTGTTTGATTTTGGTGCAATTCCTGTTATTAATGAGAATGACAGCGTTGCAGTTGAAGAAATCGTTTATGGTGATAATGATTCACTTTCTGCAATTGTTGCAAAGCTTATAAATGCTGATGCACTTATCATTCTTACCGATATTGACGGTCTTTATGATTCAAATCCAAATGAGAATGAGGATGCTAAGCTTATTCCGCTTGTAACTGAAATTGACGAAGAATTATATAAAATCGCGGGTGGAAAAGGCTCAAGCCTTGGTACAGGCGGTATGGTGACAAAGCTTCACGCCGCTGAAATTACTATGGCAGCAGGAATAGACACAATTGTTATGAATGGTGAAAATCCTACTGAAATTTATAAGGCGCTTGACGGAAAACAGGTAGGAACATTCTTTAAGGGGAAATAAATTATGCTTACTGAAATCGGCAAAAGAGTAAAAAATGCATCAGTTTCCTTGGCTATTGCATCAACTGAAGATAAAAACAGAATACTTAAGGCAATTGCCGACGCTCTTCGTGAAAATTGCAATGAGATTTTAGCGGCAAATGCTATTGACCTTGAAAACGGCAGAAAAAATGGCTTGGCAGAGTCTTTATTGGACAGACTTATGCTTAATTCAGACCGAATTGAGGGTATGGCACAGGGTGTTGAGGATGTTATCAGCCTTCCTGACCCTGTTGGACGAGTAATTTGGGAAACAGACAGACCTAACGGGATGAAAATTCAGAGAGTGAGTACACCTCTGGGTGTAATCGGAATTATTTATGAGGCAAGACCAAATGTTACAAGTGATGCGGCTGCTCTCAGTATAAAATCAGGCAACACAGCAATTCTTCGTGGCGGTAAAGAGGCGTTTAATTCAAATTCTGCTATTATGGATGTAATGAGAAAGGCTATTGAAAAGGTCGGCTTTAATCCTGATATTGTTGAGTTAGTGAGAGATACCTCAAGAGAAAGTGCAAATGCACTTATGAAAATGAATGGTTATGTGGATATCCTTATTCCTAGAGGTAGTGCAAAACTTATTAATGCAGTTGTACAGAATTCAACAGTGCCTGTTATTGAAACAGGTGCAGGTAATTGCCATGTGTATATCGATGAGTTTGCAGATATTGATATGGCAGTAGAGATTGTAAATAATGCAAAAACAAGAAGAGTTTCGGTTTGTAATACGGCAGAGAGTCTTTTAATTCATAAAAACATTGCGGAATTTGCTCTTATAGCAATCAAAGCAAAGCTCGATGAAAAGAATGTAATCCTATACGGTGATGAGGTTGCTTGTGAAATCTGTCCTGACATTGAAAAAGCTACAGAAGATGATTGGGCAACAGAATACCTTGATTATAAAATGTCAGTTAAAATTGTTTCTTCTATTGATGAAGCAATTGAACACATAAGAAAATATTCCACTAATCACAGTGAGAGCATCGTCACAGAAAAACTGGAAAATGCAGAAAAGTTTATGAATTCCGTTGATTCTGCAGCAGTTTATCACAATGTAAGTACTGCGTTTACTGATGGTGGTGAATTCGGCTTCGGTGCAGAAATCGGAATTTCAACACAGAAGCTCCATGCGAGAGGCCCTTTGGGACTTCCTCAATTGAACACATTCAAATATAAAATTTATGGTAATGGTCAGGTGAGATAAATGACAAATAGCGGTAAAAACGGACACAAAATGGCGTTTCCCATCGGTTTGATTGTCGTTATTCTTGCAGCAATTGGCCTGATTACCGTTGTGATAGCCGGGGTAAAAGGTGTAAATCATTTTGTTGATAAGTCAAAAAACTATGAGGAATATGAAAAAATTCTGACTCCGGTTGTGCTTATTGACCCGGATACCTTTGATGATATAACGAAGGCTCAGATGAGTCAGCTTATGGAAATATCTCTTTGGTCATTACTCAAAAATGATGCCACACCGAATGCTTTTGTAAGTAATGAAAACGGAGTGTCTATTCCTAAAAAAGCAGTTGAAGATAAATTTGTTGAACTTTTCGGCTCGGAAGTAACGCCTGTACACGGAACAATTGAAGGATACGGATTGGATTTTGTTTATGATAACACATCTGAAACATATACCGTACCTCTCACCGGTGTAACACCTATTTACACTCCCGATGTTGTAGATGTGTCAAAAAAATCAGATGTAATTGTGCTTACCGTAGCATGTATTTCAGGCAATGCGTGGGAGCAGGGTGAAAATGGTGAGATGGTAGCACCGTCTCCTGATAAATATCTCAGAATCACTTTGCGTGAAAATGACGGGAATCTTTATATCTCTTCAATTCAAAATACAACTGCTCCTGAAGTAGCAACGACTCGTTGATTGGTTTGTAAATCAGATTTTGACAAAATACTTAAATAAAAAGCACTACTGTCGCATAAAATCATCTGTGCAGTAGCGCAAAAAAATTATATCTAATCCGTTTGAGCATTTGGGCTGATTTTAAAAGCAGGGCTACCCAAAAGCTTATAAAACGGTTATCTTATTACATTTTATGGTTTACCATAGGGACAAGTGACAAAAATAATAAAAAAGCAAAAATATATAAGTGAGGATTGTTTATGCTCCAATTTGAAGAATTAAAATTACAACTTATTGCACACGAACAAGAACTTTCTAATCTTGCTGATGCTCTTGGGCTTGATAAGATGAAGAAAGAAATTGAAGTACTTGAAGAACAACAGGCGCAGGAAGGCTTCTGGGATGACATTCAGAATTCACAAAAAGTTCTTCAAAGAACAAGTGTATTAAAGAATAAGGTTCAGGGTTATGAAAAGCTTAAATCTGATTATGAAGATGCTCTTGTTATGATTGAGCTTGCTGACGAGGAAGAAGACGAAAGCCTCGTTGACGAATGTAAGCAGGGGGTTGAGAAGTTTGAAAAAGACCTTGATTCGATGACTCTTTCAACACTTCTTACTGGTGAATATGACTCAAAGAATGCAATCCTTACATTCCATGCAGGTGCAGGTGGTACTGAGGCTCAGGACTGGGCGCAGATGCTTTTCAGAATGTATAACCGTTGGGGAGAAAGACACGGATATAAGGTTTCAACTCTTGACTATCTCGATGGTGATGAAGCAGGGCTTAAGTCGGCTTGTATACTTATTGAGGGTGAAAATGCTTATGGCTTTATGAAGAGTGAAGCAGGTATTCATCGACTTGTTCGTGTTTCACCATTCGATGCATCAGGCAGAAGACATACATCATTCGCATCTCTTGAAGTAATGCCTGAAATTGATGAAGACACAAATGTTGAAATTAATCCTGATGATATTGAAATGGCTGTTTATCGTGCAAGTGGTGCAGGTGGACAGAAGGTTAACAAGACATCATCTGCCGTTCGTCTTACTCATAAGCCAACAGGTATTGTTGTTTCTTGTCAGGTTGAGAGAAGCCAGCATCAGAACAGAGAAGTTGCTATGACAATGCTTAAATCAAAGCTTATTGAGATTAAAGAGCGTGAGCACCTTGCAAAGATTGAAGATATCAAGGGTGACCACAAAGAGATTGCATGGGGCAGCCAGATTCGTTCTTATGTGTTTATGCCATACACACTTGCAAAGGACCACAGAACAACCTTTGAAAACGGTAACATAAATGCAGTTATGGATGGTGACCTTGACGGATTTATTAATGCATATCTTAAAATGCAGTCACAGAAAAATCTTGAGAACAATTAAATATAAATAAAAAGAGGAAGGATGTTTTTTGTATCCTTCCTTTTATTTTGGTTTGTAAATTATAATTTGTCGGGATGATTATTCATTAATATGGAGCATAAATGTAGGGGCGGATGCCTTCATCCGCCCGCAGTAAGTAAACCATACACTTTAGAACGGGACGATGTGGGCATCGTCCCCTACAAGATATGTTGTTCTATATTAACTTACCGTTAAACTCCGATTTGAATATTAAAACAAAGGTGGGCGCGTATGTAGTTGACCACGGCATACTGTTTATATGATATTGGTTTATTTGCTTTTTGCAGCTACTTTCAAAGCCTTTTCTTTTTCTTCACTTGAATTAACAATT
>JAZSHP010000111.1:0-4122 GCA_045533355.1 Candidatus Fimenecus sp. | reverse complement strand
AGCTTGTGGAAGTTGAAGGCAAGAATATGAGTGTTTATACCGAAGGCGAGGGAGAAAAAACACTGGTCTTTCTGTCAGGCGGCGGAACTCCCTCACCGATACTTGATTTCAAGTCACTATACTCACAGCTGACAGAAGAATATAAAATTGCTGTTGTGGAGAAATTCGGCTACGGTTTCAGTGATGACAGCGACAGAAGCAGAGATATTGATACTATGCTGGACGATACAAGAAAAGCACTTTCAGAAGCAGGCGTACAAGCACCATATGTTCTTTGTCCACATTCTTTGTCAGGACTTGAAGCAATATACTGGGCACAGAAATATCCGGATGAGGTTTCGGCAATCATCGGACTTGATATGGCAGCGCCTGAATATTACACAGACTTTAATCTTAATGCAAATGTTCTGAAATCAGAGCAGGTGCTGTGTGAAATGGGACTGGTGAGATTGATTTCCGGAAGCGTAAATATTTTGTATAAAAACTCAGAGCTTACTGAAAATGAACTGAGTATTATAAAAGCACTTTACAGCAGACGCTGTGTTTCGGACGCTGTTGTAAATGAAGGGGAAATCTGCAAAGAAAATGCAAAAATTATCAGAGATGGTGCTATGCCGAAGATGCCCGTCCTTATGTTTATTTCAAACGGAGAGGGCATAAATTATGATAAGAAGGCATGGGCAGAAACATCTGTAAGTTATGCTGAAAATCTTGAAAACGGCGAGTATATACAGCTTGACTGTCCTCACAACATTCATAATTTTGAGCACAAGAAAATAGCGGAAGAAATCAAGAGATTCTTAGGAGAAGATGATGAATAATTTACTTAACAGAGAGCTTGAAAAAATATGTAAAAAAAGCAGGCTAACAGGAGCAAACATTGCACTATATGATAACGAAAAAATCCTTTACAGCTACAACTATGGCTATGCCAACAAAGAACAGAATCTGAAAAGTACCAATGATAGCCTTTATATGATAGGCTCAAACACAAAGGTTATGACTGCCCTCGGAATTTTCAAGCTTATGGAAGACGGCGTACTTGCTCTGGATGATGATATAAGAAAATTTATCCCCGAATTTGAAATTAAATCTACTTTTGAATATGACAAAATCACAGTCGGTGATCTACTTATGCACAGGGCAGGACTTGTGTGTGATTTGTTTAATTTAATCCTTGACGGCACACGGGATTTTCACGAGGTTATGAGCGAGTTGAAAAACACATATCTGACAGGAAAGCCGGGAAAGATGTTTGCTTATTCAAATGTGGGATATACTGTACTTGGAATTATCATTGAAAGAGCGTCGGGACTTACATATCAGGAGTATATCAGAAAAGTAATAGCAGAGCCTTTGGGTATTGACATTCACTTTTTACAGACCACCGAAGAAAGAAAACCTTTTTCGTCCACGATTTCCCTTTGCTACGATAAAAAAGGTAATGAAGTTAATGACTTGCTTTATACAATGCTCCCCGCAGGTTCAAACACCTATATTTCTATGAATGACTTTGTAAAATTCGGTCAGATATTTCTGAATAAGAACAACACAATCTTCAAAAAGGAAACCCTTGAACTGATGGAAAGTCTGAACGTAAAGAAAATGCTTGACTACGAGGTTGCAAACACAAGTTATTGTCTTGCACACAATGCGTTTAATTTCGGCGAGAATGTGGGAAAGGTTTTAGGACACGGCGGAAGCACAATCTATCACCACTCGGTTTTCAACTATATTCCCAATCAGAATGTTGGCGTTATGGTTATGACCAATAGCGAACAGGGAAAGAAAATAGCAACTGCGCTTGGTGTAAAGGTGCTTACGGAATATCTGAAAAGCAAAAATCTGATAAGCAGCAGATTATCTCTTGAACATAAGTATGTTCAGACAAGCTGTGATAAATATGTCGGCAAATTCGCAACGCTGTTAGGTTTAATCGACATCAGAAAAAACAGAAAGGGCGAACTTGTTACAAAGATTGCAAATTTATCAGTTAAGCTGATACCTTGTGAGGACGGATTTTTGCAATGCTGCCCGAATAGCTTGCTGTTACAGTTACCTGCTTTTAAAAAGGCGATTAAGGGTATGAGACTAAAATTAGCCGATTACAGTGGCGAAGAGGTTTTGATTCTTGAACAGACGGCTGAATATTATAAAAATATGAACATAATCGGCTGTCCATATGCGGAAATAAATATTCCGCAGACTTTTGAAAATGCCTGCGGAAGCTATAAGGTCGCAAGTGAAAATCTTAAAAATATGAGCTGTAATTGCTCGCTTGGTATTGAAGATGGTGCGTTGATATTAAAGATTGACGCTCTGAACAGCAAATTCAACATCTGCTTAAAACCTGTCAGCGATAGCCTCGCTTTTACACAGGGGTTCGGAAGAACAGCAAGAGAGGCAGTGATACTGCGGGAGGATAAGGGCGGATTTTATCTGATGTATAGTGGGATTGTTTTTAAGAAGTGTTCCTGATATATGAACCGCCCGAATTTTTTATAAGTTCGGGCGGAAATTGTTTTTATTGAATTTACTTGACATTTATGCTATAATAAACCTGATATTTTTACGAAGAGGTGCCTGCAATGATTTCAGTGCTTGTAATAGAAGATGACAAAACCATAAACAATTTGCTGTGCAGTATCATAGGCAAATGCGGCTACGAAACCGACAGTGCCGAAAACGGCTTGGATGGTCTTGAAAAGGCTCTTGCAAAGGAGTACAGCATTATTCTTATGGACTTGATGCTGCCTATGAAAACAGGCGAAGAAATTTTAAGGGAGCTTCGTAAGCACAAAAATACACCCGTTATCGTAATTTCGGCAAAGGGCGAGGTTTACAACCGGATTGAACTGCTTAAACTGGGTGCGGATGATTATATAACCAAGCCTTTTGATATTGACGAGGTTATCCTCCGTATTCAGGCTGTCCTCCGTCGTACAGAGACACAAAGCAATTCTGAACTTATATTCAGAAATATGAAGATTGACACAGACTCAAAGCGTGTGTATATAAACAATTCTGAAATCGCCTGCACAGCAATGGAATACGCTATTCTTGAACTTATGCTGAAAAATCCTTCAAAGATTTTCTCAAAACGCAACCTTTTTGAGAGCATATCGGGAGAATACTACATAAACGATGACAATACAATGAATGTTCATATCAGCAATCTCCGCAAAAAGATAAGCAAGGTTACCTCTGAGGAATACATCGAAACTGTTTACGGTATGGGTTACAGATTGATAAATTAAGATTTTCTTTAGAATTGCTGAAGATTGTTTTTAATACCTCAGTTTATAATTAAAGTCAGAAAGGAAGGTTTGTGCATGAAAGAAATTGTTTTGCAAACAGAAAATCTGACTAAGAAATATGGTACATTCACCGCACTTGATAATGTAAATATCAGCTTGGAAAAGAAGCATATTTATGGTTTTATCGGTGAAAACGGTGCAGGTAAAAGTACCTTTATGAAAATCATCACAGGATTAACATATCCCACATCAGGAACTTTTTCCATTCTTGGAAAAGAGAATGACTGCGACAGAGAAAAGATGAGAAGACACATCGGAAGTATGATTGAAGCCCCTGCACTTTATCCGAATTATACGATTATTCAGAATATGGAGCTGCAAAGAACACTGGTGGGAAATCCCGACAGAGCGGTCTGCGATAATGTGCTGGAAATGGTCGGGCTGTCCGATGTGAAGAAAAAGAAGGTACATACCTTGTCTATGGGTATGAAACAGCGATTAAGCATTGCGATGACGCTTGTCGGCAATCCGCAGATTTTAATTCTTGACGAGCCTATTAACGGACTTGACCCGAAAAATATTGTTGCCCTGCGTACTCTTTTACAGAAATTGAACGAAGAAAAAAACATCACGATTTTCATATCAAGTCACATTTTAAGTGAACTTTACCTGCTTGCTACGGATTATATCTTTATTCACAAAGGCAGGATTATTGAAGCGGTAACACACGATGAACTTGAAGCAAGGTGCAGAAAATATATCCGTATCAGGACTAACGCCGTACCTGTGGCACTTACTGTTCTGGATAAAACTATCGAAAATCCTGAGTACAAGGTTGTATCGGAAGATACTATTCATTTGTATT
>JAZSHP010000032.1:0-3568 GCA_045533355.1 Candidatus Fimenecus sp. | reverse complement strand
ATTTATATTAGGCACATAATTACTACGCACACGCACGATATATTATAAGGAGACTGTCTGAATCAGGCAGTCTTTTTTATTTTTGACAAATATTATTTTTTGTGATATAGTTTATATATGCTCTATGAGCAATAAACTATGAAAGGAAGAGTTATATGGATTTTAACTACATCAAAGAAACTGTTGCAAAGTCTGGACTTAGTTTGCCGTGTACTGCACAGAATGAAAGTGGTGAGTATGTTATAATCGAGAAAAGTGGAAGTGCTTTTAGATTAACCACTCTCCAAAGTAACAACTGGCTCAGAATAAATGAGTATTATCCAGACGGAACAATCACAGAAACTTTTGAGAGGTGATTATATGATTGATGTAGAAATAAAAGACGGACTGTATGTAGAGAATCTTCCGGAAGAAACCTATTTGAGCATTTCTGAGGAACTTACTTTCCCTAATCCTAAGTACCAACAGATTATGAGGTACTCAAAATATAGTTCTACAAAAGAGCCAAAGTTTTTGAATTACTGTGTGGATTTACCTCACCGAGTTTTGAAGCTCCCTATTGGGTATATGTCTCGATTATTTTCTCAAATATCCGATGAGGATATTGAAATAACTGATTATCGAAAAAAGCGGATTCAAAAAGATTTTCCTGAGTTTAAGTTACAGTTAAGAGAAGCACAAGAGCAGGCAATGAAAGCCTATTTAAAGCACAATGAGAACGAACTTGAATGTAGCGGCGGCATTATTCTTCCTACTGGAAAAGGTAAGACTATTCTCGGTCTTGCTATTGCTTCATCACTCAAAACAAAAACCCTGATTATAGTGCATAAAGATGACCTTGTAAAAGGTTGGCAGAGTAGTATAGAAAAGTGCTTTGACTATGCTGACACTGGACTTATAAAAGCAAGTAAAAGAAAAATCGGAAAGCATTTTACAATAGCAACTATACAGACCTTGAATAGACTTTCTCCGGAGGAACTTAAAATACTTTATACTTCTTTTGGTCTTATAATACAAGATGAAATGCACCATTGCCCGAGTAGCTCATTCTCTTTGGCAAACAATTTTTATGCTCGATACCGTTTAGGGCTTACTGCTACACCTGAAAGAAATGATGGACTCGCACATATAATGAAGCTATACTATGGCTCATTTTGTTATGTGTATGAGTCTGACCCCAATGAGGAAGAAGACATATTACCTGTCAAAGTAGTTGCAAGAGAAATGGATTTATACTTCAATCCTATATGTAAAGGTGTAGCCGGAAAATATTTTCTTGAAGAGAACAGCTTAAACAATAGGAATAATTTTGACCCCGATTACAAACCCAAGTTTAATGAAGCACGGATAAGAAATATTCCTTTTCAGCGGAGACCTGTTTTATCATATGCACAGGCTGACAGTTTGTTATTAAGTCAGAGATACACTATAAATAGGGTGTGCAATGATGTATTCAAAGAGTATATGCAAGGTCACTCCTGTATTGTGTTCTTTAAACAAGTTGAAACTCTTCTTGCCTATAAAGAGGAATTGAAGTATAAAGGAATACCTGAGAAAGATATTGGGTTGTATTATGGTGGTAACAATAAAAGTGATGAAGTAAAAGAGACTGCGGAGAATCAGAGAAAGTACATAACGCTCACGACTTATTCAAAAACCACCGAGGGTACTGATGTACAACAGTGGGAAGTATGCTTTTTAGTGTCCTCTATAAATAACGGAAAAGATGTTGAACAAGCAGTAGGCAGAGTTCGCCGTAAGAAAGCTAATGGTGATAAGTTAGATACTGCATTGGTATACGATTATTCCTTTAGTAATTGCTACCCTATGTATGAACACAAGTCCACACGTTATTCTCGGTATCGGAAACTTCATTTTGAAATCTCAGGGTCAAATCAATCCAAGTTATTCAACAGAGGATTCAGATAACTATTTGACAACTTGAAATGAATGTGATAAAATGTTTATGTTGCAAAAACTTTGCAATAAAATACTAAGGAGGTTATTATTTATGCCTAAGAAAATAGCAATTACGGTTGACAAAGCTACTATCGAAAGTTTTGTGGCTGAGTACAATGAGCTTTCTAAGAAGTCTAAACTCATTGATGACCGGAAGAAGTATCTGAGTGAAGCAATCAAGAACTATGCTCAGAGTAATGGTACAAAAGACGATAAGGGAAGTTTCTACTGCACAAGTAATCTTTTCACTTATGGCGCTCAGTGCAAGAAGTCCGTTTCTCTTGATGAGGACAAGGCGAAAGAGTTTATCAAGTCTAAAGGTTTTGATGACTGCTTAAAGACTGTTATCGCCCTTGATGAGCTTGCTATTGAAAAGAGGGTTTCTTGCAGAGATATAACTCCTGCGGAGCTTGAAAAGATTACTAAGACCAAGACTTCATATGCGGTAACTGTAAAACCTATCGAGACTGCGGAAGAAATGCCCGAAGTACAGCAAACAGAAGTTGCGGCAAGCAGAAAGAAGACCACAATTCTGAGAAAGAAGAAGTGAGGTAGTCTATGGCAAGGAGAGTATATGATGAAGCCACTTTTAAGACTACCACTCTCAATGGTGTGCAGTATAAACTTTTTTATATAGGTGTCCTTGCTAAGAGACTTAACCGCACACCAACTACAATAAGAGAGTGGGAAAATAAAGGCATCATTCCTGCTTCTGAGTTCCGTGATAAGTTCGGTAAAAGACTGTACACTGAGGAACAGATAGAAGCTATTGCTAAATGTGCAAAGAGAGACAGAATACATATCGGTCGTTCCTTTGCGCTCACAAACTTTAGTGTTCACTGTCATAGGCAGTTTGAATTACTACACAAGAAATATTTTGGAGGTGATAAGTAATGGCAAAGCTGAAAGCTAAGAAGTCTGAGGAAGTTGTTGAAACTGTTGAAAATTCTGTTGAAATGACTCCCGAAGAATCCGAAGTTTTAAGTGCTGACGGAGAGAGCTATAAGGACGACCAGTCCGAGGTTTCCTCTCAGCGTATGCAGTCTGTTCTTGACCTGTTACAGGACGAGTTCGACATAAGAGATAAGCACTTTGAGCTTACCGGATATGCTGACAAAGGCAATAAGATTGAAGCTACTGTGAACAATCCCGATTTTGAGATAAAGTTCACGCTCAAATCTTCAACTCTTATGAAGCTGAGATAAGGAGGTAACAATTATGGCAGATTTAAAGCGTAAGAAACTTGCAAAGAAAGCAGAAGAGAACACGACTATTTCAAAAAAGGTCGGCAGAGAAGAACCCGAAGTAATCAAAAATGGTACACCTATGGACCATAGTAACAAACATAATATTCACACCACTTCCACCACTGTTGGTATGAATAAGGGAGTTACAAAAAATATGGATAACTACGAAAGTCTGAGAGTCGATGTGTGGCTCAGCGACACTGTTAATGATAATGAATCCGTTGAGGAAGCATTTAATAGAATCGAAGCTATCATAGATGAGACTCTTGAAAAGGCTGTTATCAATACCATAGATGAATAACCAGAGGGAGTCCTGATATAAATTGGGACTCCTTATTTTTGACTAATAAAGCTTTTTGTGT
>JAZSHP010000063.1:0-4485 GCA_045533355.1 Candidatus Fimenecus sp. | reverse complement strand
ACTTCAGCGTAAAATTGACTGGATGAAGGAAACTGAAATGGCTGTTGCTATCAGTCAGGAACAGAACGAAATCCAGACGTTCGGCAACTGGGGTCTTGATATTCTTCCTCACCGTGAAAAGATGGAAAAGCGTGAGCTTGACAAAGAATTCAAAGCAGCCAATAATCCGTTTAGAGTTGTGTTTGTCTGTGCAATGTGGCTCACGGGATTTGACGTAAAATCCCTTGCAACAATTTATATGGATAAGCCATTGAAAGCTCATACACTTATGCAGACGATTGCAAGAGCAAACCGTGTATGTGACGGAAAAAGCAACGGTCTTATCGTTGACTATATCGGGGTTGTTAAAGCGTTGCGTCAAGCGTTGGCTGATTATACGTCAAGTGGTGGCGGAAAAGCCGGTGACGATCCTGCTCCCGACAAAACAGAACTTATAGAAAAAATAGTTAACACCATTAAATCAATTGATTCGTATATGAGTGAAAACGGATTTTCACTCAAATCTCTTGTTGAATCTGATGATTTTGCAAAGCTTGCTTTGGTTAAAGCTGGTGCAAATGCGATGTGTACTACAAGCGAAATCAAGAAGCGCTTTGAAATTCAGGCGCGTGAACTTTTCCGTATGTTTAAATATGTTGAAAAGAACGAGGTTTCGCAGGAGATACACAGTTACAAAAATGCAATAAGCGAAATCTACGACCAACTTCAAGAAAAACGTAAGCACGCTGATAATTCTGCTCTTATGGCGCAGATTAACGAAATCGTTAGCAGTTATGTTACGGTTACAAAGAATAATGGTACAGAAGAAAGCAAGAAATTCGATATCAGCAAAATTGATTTTGACAGACTGAGAAGAGAGTTTGAAAGGGCAAAGAATAAGAACTTGCTTTTCAAAGATTTACAACAGCTTGTTGAGGCTCGGCTTGAAATGATGCTCCGCGAAAACCCGCTGCGCATCAACTATTATGAACGCTATCAGGAGATTGTTGAAGAATACAACAAGGAAAATAAGAAAGATGAAATTGCAGTTGTATTTGAAAACCTTATGAAGCTTGTTGACAGCCTTGATGATGAACAGAAACGTTATGTCAGAGAAGGTTTTGACAGCGATGAAGAGTTGACAATCTTTGATTTGCTTTGTAAGGATAAATCACTCACAAAAGAAGAAATAAAAATGGTAAAGAAGTTGTCACAGGAAATACTCAGAACGGTTAAGGAACGCATACATGAGCTTGACCATTGGAGAGATAAAGAGGAGACGCAGTCAATTATCAGTGTTATGATTCGTGATATTCTCTGGGCAAATCTCCCTGAAAGCTATGATGATAAATCTATCGCAAGCTACAGACAGAATATCTATGAGCATATTTACAACACATATCCGGCGGCGTGATTAGAAGGAGTAACAGTATGAAACTTGGTAAATTAAAAGAAATAGACATCAGAACAGTATGGTCACATGAGCAGTATGATTTTTCCAAATGGCTTGCAACAGAAGAGAATATTAAAGAATTAGGCGATACGCTCAATCTTTCATTGACTGATGTTGAAACGGAAAAGTTTGTTGGCAATTATCGTTGCGACATTTTGTGCAAAGATGAAATTACGGGTAAAGCTGTTTTGATTGAAAATCAGCTTGAAGCTACAAACCATGATCATCTTGGCAAAATAATCACATATGCATCGGGCTTGGATGCGTCGGTTGTTGTTTGGATTGTTTCGTCTGCAAGAGAAGAACATGCCAGCGCAATAGAGTGGCTCAACAAACATACCGATGATGAGTTATCGTTTTTCTTGGTTGAAGTTCATGCCTATACAATCGGCGATTCAGAGCCGGCACCGATGTTTAAAATTATTGAACAGCCTAATGACTTTGTGAAAAGCATAAAAACTATTTCTAAGAATTCAGATATAAGCGACACCGAGAAAAACAGATTAGAATTCTGGACACAATTGAATGATGTATTAGAAAAAAGAAATAAGCCATTCAATAAAAGAAAGCCGTCAACAGACCATTGGTATTCTGTTGCCATGGGTTCCTCTGAATGCCATATATCTATTGGATTAATAAACAAAGAACATAGAATACGAGTCGGTGTATGGGTTACAGACAACAAGGATTTGTTTGATCACTTCTATGCACACAAAGAAGAAATAGAGTTGGATTGTGGATTCGAGTTGGTTTGGGATAGACTTGAAGCCAAAAAAGCTTCATTAGCGTGCATATACATTGAAGGGCTTGACTTCGACAACCAAAATAATTATCCCGAACTGATTAACAAATCGATAGATTGCGTAATCGCTATGAGAGATGCCTTTAAACCTTTTATATAGAAAATGGCAAGTATCAACGAAACACTTATAAAACTGAAAAAGTCGGATTTCCGTGCGAGGTTTCACCTGACGGAAAAGGACAAGGCTTATATTGCCGAAAAGGGAATGGATACCGTAAGAAAACACGCAGAGGAGTTTGTGCGCACCCGTCTTGCACCTGCATATCCGCCAAATGACGGAAGGCAGACTCCGATGCGAGGTCATCCCGTGTTTGTGGCGCAGCACGCCTGTGCCTGCTGCTGCCGTGGATGCCTCGAAAAATGGTATCGTGTTCCGCAAGGCAAAGAGCTGACTGATATTCAGCAAGAAAAAATCGTAAACCTGCTGATGTGCTGGATTGAACAGGAAACGGAATAATTGTTATAGTTTTTGATGATAAAAGCTCCGATGAACTTTGTGTTCGTCGGAGCTTAATTGTTTTCGTTGTTAATTTTTGAAAAGGATACAAATAATCGGGAAAGCATTGATTGCTGCTAAAACAATAGTAATAATACCAAATACGATTTTACCTTTTCTTCTTCCAAGCCAAATTCCGAATACGGCAAAAACATTTAAAATAATACCTGTTATAAAATACGGTGATGTCAAATAGTTTTCAATTTGTTGTTTAACTATATCTGTAAAAAAGGCAAACTAATTACAAATAATTCTTTTAATCCCTCTATCATTCCGTGTAATGCGGTGGTACCACCGAAAAAAAGAACAAATGCGAAAAGTGCGATTAAACCTTTGGCTTCCTTAGCCACATTTTGACCTCCTTTCTTGGAAAAATTTTATAGTTGGATTATATAATGCAAATATGAACTGAATAAGAAGCGATGATGAATTTTATGAATCTACTTTATGACCAGATTTTGTGCGCAATCACCGGCCATATTTCCTGATTCGCGTTAAACTTCATGCGCTTTAGAACGTGACGTTAACCTTGAAATTCGATATAATATTCTACAGAAGAAACAAAGAATATTTAAGGAGGATTTATGGCTTTCATTGAAGATTTTTATTACGGCAATCTTGAGCCGTCGGAATGCTCGGAGCTTGGCAGAGAGATTAAAGAGAAGCTGGACGAGCTGAACGCAATGGAAAAAGAGCTTGATATGGCTTTGTCAGGCGAAGAGAGGGAAATGTTTTTGGCATATGTGAGCAAAAACATTGAGTATGTGACCGCAAACATCACGGACAGTTTTATTTCGGGCTTCAGGCTCGGTGCAAAGTTTGCACTTGATACATTTATGACTAATTCGAAATCCTTTCGTATAGGTTCATGACATAAAATGCTCCACAGAAAATCTCTGCGGAGCATTTGTGTTTTCGGTATGTGACCTGTTGCAAAGAAATGCTTTTGTGATATAATGTGCTTATAATTTTCAATGATGGGGATGAAAAAATGATTCTTTTTCGTTTTTTGCTTGCATTGCTGACGGTTTTCGGAACTTTGTTTCCGGGTGTCGGTCTGAATTTTGAATATAAGCATCTGCCGATTGAGTTTGAGATTGAGTCCGTGAGCGATATATACGTTCCTGCAGATAACAACGCAAACGTGGTTGAATACCCTTCAATCATAAAGCTCCGCTACCAAAAGAATGAAGCTGATAACGGCAAGCTCCTCGCAACCTTTGAAAAGTGGGGCGACACATATCCCATATACGAAAGCAACGATGATGCAGAAACGTGGCAGTACATCTGCACGGTAAGAGATAACCTGAACGAAGGTTATTGGAACGAATGGATGCCGTTTCTTTATGAACTGCCTGCTGATATGGGCGATTTTGAAAAGGGGACAATAATCCTTGCTGCAACGTCGATATACGGAGACGGCGTAACCGACAGCACGATTACCCTTTATTCAAGCAACGATGCAGGCAAGTCGTTCAATGCTTTCTGCAACGTTGACAAAGCAGGCGGAACAGAATGGGGAGTATGGGAGCCTTATTTAATCTATGAGGAAGAAACGGGCAGACTTTTCTGCTTCTATTCAGACGATTCCGACCCCGAGCATTCGCAGAAGCTTGTTTATAAATACACAACCGACCTTGTAAATTGGAGCGAGAAGTTTGAATGCGTTGCCTGCTCGGATTCTTCACTCAGACCGGGTATGGTTTCGGTTACAAAAATGGGCAACGGCGAATATTTTATGGTTTATGAAATGGT
>JAZSHP010000015.1:0-7141 GCA_045533355.1 Candidatus Fimenecus sp. | reverse complement strand
AGCCTTCTTTTAATATATTGATAGCTGCATTTGTGTCTCTATCTAATACTGTATTACAATTGGGACACTGCCACTTACGGACATTAAGGTCCTTTGTACCGTTCCACTTTTCACCACATACAGAACAAATTTGACTGGACGGATAAAAGCGGTCTATCACTACCACCTGTTTGCCATACCAATTAGCTTTATAAGTCAACTGTCGGCGAAATTCTGCCCACGACACATCCACAATAGACTTAGCCAATTTGTGATTTTTCATCATATTTGACGGTGCTAAATCCTCAATGCAGATAATATCATTCTCTCGTATTATTTCGGTAGACAGTTTATGCAACATATCCTGTCTTTGATTTGCAATATGTTTGTGAAGTCTTGCAAGTTTAACTCTCGCTTTTTCAAAGTTTGCACTGCCCTTTGTTTTTCGGGACAGTTGCCTTTGTAAGCGAAAGAGTTTCTTTTCAGATTTATGCAAAAACTTATGATTTTCGTAAACTTTACCTGTATCAGATACAGCAAAAGACTTAATACCAACATCTAAACCAATAGCACAACCAGTCTTTTCTAACGGCTCTATGCCAACATCAGTACAGCATATTGCAACAAAGTATTTCCCTGATGGATTACGGCTGACAGTAGCAGATAAAATTCTACCTTTAACAACTTTTGACACTCTGCATTTTACTTTAGCAAGCTTGGGAAGTTGTATGTAATTTTCAAATACTTTTACACTGTTTTTTATGTTTCTTGTTCTATATGATTGTTTGAGGTCGTGTTTGCTTTTGAATTTTGGATAACCGCTTTTATCGCCCTGCTTTACTCTACGGAAGAAATTTTGATAAGCGACATCAAGGTCTCTCAGTGATGTTTGCAACGCAAACGCATCCACTTCTTTCAACCATTTTGTTGTATCTTGATTTTTAAGTATAGTCAGGTCTCTTTCCTGTTCAAATCGTGTAGGAGATTTACCAGTTTCTTTGTATGCTTCCATTCTCTGTGCAAGGTAATAGTTATACACAAACCTACAACAGCCAAATGTACGCAATATTAAGTTTTCCTGTTGTTTGTTTGGATATAACCTAAACTTATATGAATATTCCACTTTCTCACCTCCTGCTCTTGAGCCTCTGTATGAGGCTCTTTTTTATTTCTCGTCCTCAACATACTCAATTATATCGCCAGGCTGACACTGGAGTAATTCACAAATCTTTGAAATATTTGCCCACGAAATAGGTTTTTTTTCTCTAAGCGATTGTATAACACCTTCTGCTAATAATTTTTTTGTCCTTAGTGTGTTGGTATTATACCCTTTTTCTTTCAAAGCAGAAAGAATATCCGTTTTATACACAAGTGGCATAGCATAACCTCCCTTAAAATTATTTTACAATATATTATATCACAAAATTACACAGAAATCAATGTAAAATTACACAAAAATCAGTGTTAAAGTTTGTGCAACTTTAATATTGAAATTACACAGAAAACGGTGTATAATGTGTTCGTAAAGTTAAAAACACAATTACGAAAGGAGAACGCAAAATGAATGCAAACGAAAAACCTGTAGACTTCATACTCAACTTGACAGACGAACAAATTGAAAAGCTGTACGAAAACCTTCCGTTGTTAAAATCAGCAATAGAAGATAAAAAAATAGTGAGTAGCCAACTTTCCACAGCAACTACTCACTAAACCCAAGAGGGCAAGTCAAGATTTACTCTTAACTCGCCCTCAGTATAACACAAAAACTTACAAATTACAAGAGGGAGAATGAAAAATGGAACGAAAAGATTATAGAGATAATTTAGAGAGAGTTTCAAGTAGATTCACGAGTGAGTTAATACCATATATGGAGGTAGTGCAATTTTTAGGTACAACAAGAAAACAACTTGACCACGATAAAACGTTCCCAAAAAAGAAAGTGGCAGGGCGGTATTATGTCACAGTAGTCGCTCTTGCAAAATGGCTCAGTTAATAGATTATGGCACGGTTAGTCCGTGCCTTTTTTATTTCCCTTTAATTTCGTGAAAGTCTGTGATAACTGACGGGTGTTTTGTGTTATGGTGATATACGCAAAGGTGGTGTATATATGCCCAGAGGTAAACAGACATCGCCCGAAGTAGTCTACCAAGTAATGACGAGTTGGGCGACGACTAATAATTATTCTGAAACTGCAAGAGAGCTGGGAATGGCTGAATCGACAGTAAGGAAGATTGTGAGTGATAACAAGGAAAAAGAAGAGTTTGCCAAATTATGCGACGAAAAGAAAGAAGAATTTGCAGACAAGGCGACAAGGATTATTGACAAAGCTTTAAAACGACTCGAAAAAGCCATAGAGAATAACGAGGAATATATCCCCGTCAATCAGCTTACGACGGCAATAGGCACATTATATGACAAGAGAGCACTTGCAAAGGGTGAGAGTACAAACAATACGAAGGTAATTATTCAGCTCCCCGAAGGAGTAGACGAATATGCCGAATGATACATTCAATCTTGACATATCTACAATGAACGAGAAGCAAAAGCTTTTCTTCAAGTCACGAAAGCGGTATGTAGCATACGGCGGAGCAAGAGGGGGCGGTAAGAGCTGGTCTGTTGATAGAAAAGCAATATTACTTGCATTGAGGTATAGCGGTATCAAGATATTACTCCTCAGACGCACGTATAAGGACTTGGAACGTAATCACGCAAGAGAGCTATCTACTATACTGCAAGGCTTTGTTTCTTATAACAAACAAGACAAGCTATTTCAATTTCCCAATGGGAGCTTGCTTGAATTGGGATATTGTGCATCCGAGAGTGATGTACTGCAATATCAGGGTCAGGAATACGACATTATCTTCATAGACGAGGCTACACAATTTACGGAGTACCAATTCCAAACATTAACGGCTTGTCTGCGTGGTGCGAATGACTTCCCCAAGAGGATATATCTGACTTGTAACCCCGGCGGTGTAGGACACGAATGGGTGAAGCGCTTATTCGTATCAAAGAGATATAAAGAGAGTGAAAACCCCGACGATTATGAGTTCATCCCTGCGACAGTATTTGATAACAAGGTACTGTTAGAGAAAGACAAAGGGTACGTTGATATGCTCAACAACCTATCCGACGGACTACGTCAAGCGTGGAGAGACGGCAACTGGGATATGCTTGCAGGACAGTATTTCTCAATGTTTGATAGGTCGATACATACAATAGAACCTATCAACATTCCTGCACATTGGCAGAGATACAGAGCCATTGACTACGGTCTTGACTGTCTTGCTTGTGTATGGGTGGCAATAGACGAGCTGGGCAACTACTATGTGTATCGAGAATACGCAGAGAGCGACAAGATTATATCCGTAGGTGCAGAGGACATATTGAAGCTATCAGAAGGTGAGAGCATCCAATATACAGTTGCACCGAGTGATTTATGGGCAAGGTCGCAAGAGAGCGCCAAGAGTAAAGCTGATATATTCCGAGAGAACGGATTGCCGTTGATTAAAGGAAACAACAATCGAGAAGCAGGGTGGTTAGCTCTTGCAGAGATGTTGAAGCCTAACAAGACAGACGAGGGAACAGAAAGCAGACTCAAAATATTCAATACTTGCTCTAATCTTATCGAATACATCCCTGCGTTACAAAGGGACAACAAGAAGCCTACGGATTGTATGACAGAGCCACACGAAATAACGCACTTGCCCGATGCGTTGAGATACTTCTGTTTACAGAGGACACAGCCGAGCAAGTCAGAGGACACAAGGACAGATGCCGAAAAGCAAATAGAAGAATACAGAAATAAACGATTATCAAATAAATCAAGAAAGGTATATTACTGATATGTATGCAAAGAAAATCAAGCGTAAATGCGGTGTGAGAGGGTGTAAGAACACAGTTTCTTACGCAATATCCAAGTCAAGAGAGATGGGAAATTCAATCATAGCTTGCAAGGAGTGCTTATTGGAAGCTCTTGCGAAGATTGAAGAGCTGAACAAGCCTATTGCGGAGAACTTCCCCGAAGCTGAGGTAGTTGACGAAGTAGTTTCCGAAGTAGTTTCCGAAGCACCGACAGAGACGGAAAAGCCTAAAACTACAAGGCAGAGGAAGAAGTAATGGTGTTGAACATCATACTATGTGCAGTTATAGCGTTGCAGTCAATACTGCATTACATCGAGAGAGGACGGCTACAAGATAGGATAATGAGCCGTAATCTTAACGAATTTAAGGCAAGAGACAAAGAGCACACACCACATATAACGGCACACGATAGAGTAATGAGAAATTGGAAGAGTAGAGAATGAATGCAAGACCCAATTATCACATATTTCATACTCCCCTGCGGAATGTAGTAGCAAGTGTCGGGAGTCTCTTCGGGAATAAGGCAAAGAAAGACGAGAAAGTTATCGACATCGGGCGTGACGGAGAGACTTTATACAAAGAGGACATTATTGGCAAGGTAACGGACGAATTGACGAAGCGTAAAGCGGAAAGGTCAATCCTTGAACAGCAATGGACTCTTAACGCTAATTTCCTTGTAGGCAATCAATACTGCGAAATTAACACGTATAGGGGCGATATTGAACAGTTAGAGCCCGTATATGATTGGTTAGAGCGTGAGACGTTCAACCAGATAGCACCGCTTATTGAGACGAGAATAGCTAATCTGAAGAAGATTAACTATATGATGAAGGTCAAGCCTGCTACAAATGAGCTTAAAGACTACGATAAGGCAGAGACGTCCACAAGCATCTTACAGTACACACAGAAATCAAGCGACTTTGAGACGAAGAAAAACACGATGATTTACTGGAATGAGCTTTGTGGAAACTGCTTTTGGCTCAGTTGGTGGGATAAGGACAAGGGCGAGAAGATTGCAGTTGATTCCAAAATAGTGCTTGACGAAAACGAAATAGAGCATAAAGAAGAAACGGCAATATATCAAGGTGATTTAGATTACGGACTTATCACTCCCTATGAAATCTATCCCGAAAGCATATTCAAGCAGGGTATTGAAGCACAGCGCTCTATCATATTGGAGCAGGTCAAGACCATTGACGATATATACGACTTATATGGCATTGAGGTAGAGGGAAACTCAGTAGAAACCTTTGAACTGACGCCAATGGCAAGCGGTGGTGGCTTCGGCTATGAAAACACAGTAGTCACGTTGGGTCATAGAACAGTAGATAATGCACAAAAGGTCATTACATATATGGAGAGACCGTCAAAGCATTGTCCCAATGGCAAAATGATAATCATTGTAGGTGACGATAACCTCGTTTATTATGGCGATTTGCCCTATAAGAGCATACCGATTATACAGACAGTATGCGTGGAAACGGCAGGGCAATTCTTTGGTAAGTCCGTCATAGAGAGACTAATACCTCTTCAGAGAGCGTATAACGGCTGTATTAACCGAATACACGAGTATATCAAGCGTATTGCGATAGGTGGATTTATTGCAGAGGAAGGCTCTGTTGATATAAAAGAATACGAGCAGAACGGACAAGCTCCCGGTGCAATGTTGGTGTATAAGGTCGGAAGTCAACCCCCTATTCCTATTCCCAACGGACAGTTACCAAGTGAAATAATGCAGGAGAGATACAACCTTAAAAACGATATGGAATACGTTGCAGGCGTATCTCAGCTTATGGTTAATGGTGCAACGCCAAGCGGAGTAACAAGCGGTACGGCAATTCAAAACCTTATGGAGATAGATAACACACGTCTGTCTCTTACGGGAGACCATATCCGTAATTCAATACGCAAGCTTGCTATATTGTGGCTTGAAATTTACAAGAGATACGCAACGACAAGGCGAATTATCAATTATGTAGGCACTAATAACATAGGCAAGGCTATTGTTTGGAACGCAGAAGATATAAATAGCTACGATGTGGAGTATATCACCGAAAATGAGCTCTTAATGAGCGAGGATATGCAGAAGCAGAGGTTTATGGAATTCTACAATATGGGTCTGTTTACCGATGATGACGGAAGAATTCCAATGCGTGTCAAGCTTCGTGCTTTGGAATACGGAAAAGTCGGTAATTACACCGATATGATGAACATCAATTTACTGCAAATGCAGTATGCTCAGCGTGAAAATGTGTTCTTTGGGAATGGCGTTATACCCGAAATATCGGATTTTGACGAGCACCAAATACACATCGAAGAACATTTAAGATATATTCTGCAAATGGACTTCCAAATGCTAAAGATGAAGAAGCCCGATTATGCAAAGGCTTTGGAGGAACACTTGTCACAGCACAAACAAATCGTAGAACAAGAAGAAAAACAGAAAATGATGTTAGCAATGAACGGAGGAATGAACAATGGATAATTTTGACGAAGCAAAAACCGCCACAGTGCAGATGTTCGAAACACCTGCAGAAGAAACTCCTGTAGAACAGCCTGTAGAGGAAGTACCTACAGAAAAACCTGCTGCCGAAGAAAAGCTTGCTGAAGCTACCAATGTAGCACAGCAGGTTACACAGCTTGCAGAACAGCAGAATGCGGAACTTTCAAAGGCTATGTCCGAAAACGAACAGTTAAAGGCGCAGAATGAACAGTTACAGAAAACAATATCGGAAATGTCGCAGGCAAAGAAGGAAGAAATTGTTGAGGAGGCTTTGGCACTTCCAACTATCGACTATGACGAGCTCGCCTTTGCAGACCCCGAAACGAAAGCAAAAGCACAGCAGGAATATACCAACGCTTTGACAGAGCATATCCGTAAAGACCTTATGAAAGAGATGTCGCCTTATGTTGAAGAAGCAAAGGCAAGCAGGGCAGAAAAAGAAAAGAACGAGACTATAACAGCCTTGTCGCATGTGCCCGAATTTGCAGGCATAGACGAAATGCGACCCCATATAGACCACATTATTTCACATAATAGGTGGTTACAGTCAGAGGATATGACAATGGAGGAGAAGATTGTTAATGCCTATGCAATAGCAAGGGGTGTAAATGCAATGAACACGCCTCCCGAAACAAAAAAGGAACTCACTCCCGATGAACTAATGGAATTGTACGACAAAAACCCGTCATTCCAAGAGCTTGTTGAAAAAAAGAGGATTGAGTCCCTTAAAGGTAGTCAGCAAGTGCCACTTTTTTCTGCAAGTAGTGGTGCAGTAAATGTAGCACTTAATATAAA
>JAZSHP010000053.1:0-15796 GCA_045533355.1 Candidatus Fimenecus sp. | reverse complement strand
TTTACATGACAACCATCTTTCAGGTGTTCTTAAAGAGGATGAATTCAGAAGATTAAAGGCGTTAAAAGCAAAGACCTTAAGCGAACTGGAGTCACAGTTGGACTTGCTTAAAAAAAAGCAGGAAATCTCAACTTCATCTTTTGTAAAAAATAATCAATGGTATGGTGTGTATGAAGAGAATAAGAACATTTCTGAATTAAAAAGAGAAGTGGTATCACTTTTTATTGATGGAATAAAACTATTTCCCGATAAAGTAATAGAAGTTTCTTTTGTTTATAATACAGAACTTGAAAATATTCTTAAGTTATATGAACTTAGCGAATCGCTCTCCTATGAGAAAGTAAGCAATTATTAAGGAGGGGAGAGTATGGCAAGAAAAAGTAAAGAACAAATGAAATGCGCAAAGGCAGAACCGCAGGTAATTAACCGTGTTGCAATTTACATTAGACTTTCAGGAGAAGATTTACAGCATACAAATAACACAAAGACACTGGAAGATCAAGAAATGCTTGTTCGTATGTATGTTGCAAACACTCTCAAAATGGATGTTTTTAATGTTTATAAAGATAACGGTGTTACCGGGACTACTTTCAATCGAGATGGCTTTCGTGAGATGCTTGATGATATGAAAGCAGGTAAATTTAACTGTATTGTTGTCAAGGATGTTTCGCGTTTTGGTAGAAATCATATTGAAGCAGCTTATTATTTATACAAGGTGTTTCCTGAATACAACATAAGATTTATTTCAATAAATGATGAGTACGATTCAAGTGTTGCTGATGAAACAACAGAATCATTGATTATACCAATAAAAAACCTCATAAATGAGAATTATTCAAGGGATATATCAAAAAAGGTTGCTGCAGCGAAAAAGCTAAACATTGAAAAAGGACTTTTTATGCAGAAATTTACTCCGTTTGGATATAAAAAGGATCCAAATATAAAGGGACATTTGATAATCGATGAAGATGTTTCGTGGATTGTAGTATATATCTTTGATATTTTCTTAAATACGACGCAATCGTTAATTGAAATTGCAAGAAAACTTAATAAGGAAAATATAATTTCTCCTGCAAAATATAAATACGATTTAGGACTTTCAAAAGCAAAAAAATGGGAAAACGCTGTATGGACTTACGAATCAGTGAGAAATATTCTTATGAATCCGATATATACAGGTTGTATGGTTATGGGAAAGCATGGAAGTATTATGTGTGAGAGAATCGCTAAGGACAAGTCTGAGTGGAAAATTATTCCCAATATGCATGATGCAATAATCTCTGAGGAGAAATTTAAAAAGGCCGAATCATTATTAAATGTAGGAGGTAAAGTATCAACCAAATATCCTAAAGCACAAAATGCTAGAAAGTTGATGCTTTTTTCTGAAATGTACTGCGGATTTTGCGGAGCAAAACTAGGCTTTCATTATGAAAAGAATAGCGCAGGACAATTATTATATCAAAGTTATTATTGTCCAACACGATATAAAGGCAAAGTAGATGTTTGCCCGGGAAACAGAATATATCAAAATGTCCTTGAAAAAACAGTTGTTGAGGTTTTAAAAAGATATATTTCTGCAGCCTGCAGTTTTGACTCTGTTCATTTAGAAATTCTGAAAAATGAAAAAATTTCTTTATACGAGCAAATGATAAAGTCATTGAAATCTGAAATAGAAAAAGCAAATAGCAAAAAGACAATATTGTTTGATGAGCTAATTGATGAAAAAATCACAGATAAAGAGTATGAAATACTTCTTGAAGCGTATGAATGTGAAATATCAAGTAAAGAAGAGCAAATAATACGCCTAACTGATGAAAAAAGCTCTTATAAAAGAAAAAAAGATGAACAATTATCGTGTTTAAAGAAACTGGCTTCTATGAAGGGTAAAGATAAACTTTCAAAGGAAGTAATTGATGCTTTTATAGAGAAAATAATTCTTTATGGAAAAGGTAAAGCAGAAATTGTATTTAAGTTTAGTTCTGTGTTTGATGATCTTGAATCTGAATATGGGAAGGTGGAAATCTTATGAGGGATATTTTAGCAGTTTATCTTCGTCTTTCTAAAAGTGATGATGATATTATCAGCAACAGTATACTCAATCAAAGAGACCTTATATATTCTTACATAAGGAATCATGCAGAATTTGAAAATTATGATGTCGTTGAGTATTGTGACGACGGTTATTCTGGAACGACGCTGGATAGACCTCAATTTAACGAAATGCTTTCAGAAGCAGAATTTGGAAGAATTAAATGCATTATTGTAAAAGATTTTTCCCGTTTTGGAAGAAACAGTATTGAAGTAGGAAGTTACATCGAAGAAATATTCCCATATACGGGATTAAGATTTATTTCCATAAATGATCAATACGACAGTAAGGATTATTTTGGGGATACAGGTGGTTTTGAAGTTTCTATTAAAAACTTTATTGCTCAAACTTACGCTCAGGATGCCTCTATGAAAATCAAGTCAAATTTCAAAGCAAAAGCAGAAAACGGACAGTTTATCGCATTTAAACAAATTTATGGATATGTTGTATCCCAGGACAAAAAATTGATTCTCGACGAAGAACCTGCAAGTATTGTTGCAATGATATTCGAAATGAGATTAAACAATGTTTCGTTGAATGATATTGCAAAAAAACTTAACCAGGAAAATTATCTCACACCAAGGCTATATTTTAAGTACAAAACCTTAAAAAGAACTCCTGATATAACCGAACTCAGCTTATGGGATAGAACAAAAGTTAGTAGCATATTGAATGACGAAAGATATACCGGGAAATTAATTTATGGTAGGTATAGGAGTAAAAGCATCAGAAGTAAAACTTCCATAAAAACGAACCGTGAAGATTGGATTATTATCGAAAATTCACATCCGGCCATTGTTACTGAAGGAGCTTTCTTTGAAATTCAATCAAGAAAAGTTAAATTGGGGACACCGCATCCAGTAAAGACTTCTTTATTTGTAAAGAAGATATTTTGCAAGGAATGCGGAAGATACTTCAGTAAAACAACGTATCAAAGAAATATTTTTAAATGTAAAACAGCCCTGCTACAAGATGATTCAACCTGTTATAAAGATGGGATATTAGAAAAAAGCTTAGCTGAAGCCGTTTTGAAAATATTAAAGATTTATGCACAAACTTTTTTTGATAAATTTGAATCGGAGGATGCAAATTATCAATCAAATTATCAGGAAAAACTAAAAAGGGTAAAGAGATCGATCAGAAGTAAAGAAATCATTATTTCTACAGGTCAAATAAAAAAAGAAGAAATATTTGAATCGTTGACCAAAGAGGAGATAAGCGATGAACTCTATGTTCAAAAATCAAATAATCTTGACTTAAAAATAGTTGAAGCTGAAGTAGAACTTGAAAAGTTACAACAGGAAAAACAAATTCTTGAGGACAAACTTAAAGAAAAAGAACAAATAATTTCTCGCTTTAAAAATGTCAGTCAATTAACGGTTCTAAACAAAGAGATTATTGATAATTTTGTTGAAAAGATTCTTGTTGATAGTAATGGTAGTATTGAAATTGTTTGGAAGTTTAACGACGAACTATTAAAGCATAAACTAAATGGAAGTAGGGGCAAAAAGTTATTTGCAATAAACGAAGAAATTTATGAAAACTATAAAGGACTTCATTTATGTAAATAAAGTCAAGAGAAAGGATGAAAATTATGAGGGGAAGTACAGTTGTTGGAATTTATGCTCGAGTTGCTTTAAATGAGCATAATGAGTTAGAAAAACAGGTAAAGAAACTATGTGACGCTGCAGAAAAAGACGGTTATTCCGACTTTAAAATTTATTCAGAGGTATGTAGCGGGTTAGACGAAACAAGAGAAGGCAGGAGAGAGCTATATAATATATTCGATGATGTAAACGAAGGAGTTCTTAATCGTTTGTATGTGAATGATTATTCGCGCTTCTCAAGAAACATGCTTTTTTGTAACAATATATCAGATAAATTATTAGCACAACAGTGTGAGATTATATCTCTTGAAAATCGTAACGAGGAAGAAGATGACACAACACATTTTTTCATTCACATGTGTTTAGGTAATGTGGAATCAGATGATGTAGCAACAAAGAAAACGAAGGGGAAGAAAAAACTTAAATTAAGAATTTGTAATTTCATAAAAAAGATTATAAAGTGATTTGTAAAGTTGCGTTTTTTAATATTAGATAGTATAATTAAAGTGTAAGAAAATCTATCTAATTCTTACTGGGTTCTATTATTTTAATACTTGATTTGATGTTAGTTTTTTAGTAGGTCCTAATCGACATCAATCAGGTGCTTGCTGTATAATAGGACCTACTAACGAAACCCCAGTGTTTTAGCGGGTTTGCGGAGTTGTGCCTCGTAAAATCTTTGATAAAAAATCAAGATTTACAACTCTTTGCGAAAGGCGGTAGGTATTTTAGATGAATTTCAGAGAAAAAACTTAAGTCGTTTTTTTACAGATCATATTGAGTTATGGTCTGTTTTTTTGTGCTAAAAATTTTTGAGAGGAGATAAAAATTTTGAAGGAAAATATTAATTTCGATTTTTATTATGGCAAGCAGGCAGAACAGTTTAATTTTTACCGGATACCCAAACTTCTTTTTACAGACAAACGATTCTCTGATATTTCCATAGAAGCAAAAGTTCTTTACGGCCTTATGCTCGATAGAATGTCACTGTCCTTAAAAAATGGATGGGTTGATGAAGAGAACAGAGTATACATATATTTTAAGCTTGAGGATGCAATGGAATTTATGGGCATAGGTAAAGACAAGGGTGTAAAACTTTTTGCAGAGCTTGATTACGAAAAGGGTTGTGGTTTAATCCGCAGAGAAAAGCAGGGCTTTGGTAAACCTGCAATGATATATGTTATGAATTTCAATACAGAAATAGCTGATGAAGAAAATGAAGAAAATGAACCCGTGCAACATACTTCTGAAAAACCGAATTCTGCAGTGTTCGGAAAAACCGAAGTCTTGACTTCGGAAAATCAGAAGTCTGGACTTCTGGAAAACAGAACAATGGACTTCGGAAAAACCGAAGCTAATAATACTAAGAATAATAATACTGAGTTTAGTAATACCAATCCTATCTATCATATCCAGACCGGTTCTGTAGAAAATGAGCAGAATGTCCTGAATGTTGTTGATGAACTGGACAAGCGTAAAGCATACAGACAATTGATTTGTGAAAACATTGATTTTGATTTGCTTGTCAGCATTTATTCCAGGGAGTCAGTTTGCGGCGTTGTTGATATAATGCTTGAGGCAGTATGTCACACAGGAGATTTTCTGCAGATTAACGGTAACTCTGTTCCTCAGACGGTCGTGAAATCTCAGCTTCTTAAACTAAATCATATGCATATCGGTTATGTGCTTGAATGTCTGAGAAACACCACAACAAAGGTGAATAATATCAGGAACTATATGTTGACCGCGTTATACAATTCAATTTCAACGCTGGAGCACTATTATACCGCAGAAGTCAACCATGATATATTTGGACAAGCAGAAGGAGGAAACAATAAATGAGGGGAAAGAAAGATAAACGTGAATTTACAAAGCGTGAGGAATTTTTGTATCATAACACAGAACTTCTCTTAAAGAAGTACAGAGATGTTTTTTGGAGTATCGAGATGTCGGCAAGACAAGCAAAGCTTAATTTTGAGTTGGAGATGGATTGTACCATTGAAGATTATCTTGAAATGTCGTATGCTGCAGGTGTGGATATGACCGGAACTAATATAGCAGAACAGGCAAGAATTCTTGAAAGGAACAAGAAGATGCTTAAAATAATTGAAGCAGCATCAAATATAGTCAGGGAAAGATACGCTGATGGCGAAGAACTTTACTGGATTTTGTACTACACATATTTTTCAGAAAAGCCTTGCAGAAACACCGAAGAAATTATTAATTTGGTTTCAGCTAAAATAGGTTTTATATCATGGAAAAAATATTTTGCTAAAAGAAAAACGGCAATAGAAAAATTAAGCAATATTCTTTGGGGATTCACTTCAAAAGATTGTCTTGCAATAACCGATGAGTTTCTTGAGAAAATCGAAGAATAATGTCAGATTTTGTCGTTGAAATGTTTGGAAACTAAATGGAAATTAAAATTACCTTTACTTGAGACTATAAATACATTAAAATTCTACTGAAATAACACTGTTTTGGGATTGTAAGGGAATTATTAAAGATGTATAATAGTATCATCGAAAATTGCAAATCACACGAAACGTCGTACAAAAATGTACGGCTTTTTTATTTGGAAAGGACGGTAGTTTACTTCGTGAGAGAAATATATTATTTAAACATACCGGGTTCAAAAAATCTGCTTGAGGATTTTCTTGATAATATTAATATTAAGGTAAAAAAGAAACTGATTTTTCTGTTTCGGTATGTTATGAACAAAGAGAATGCTTTATGTGAACCGTACATAAAGCATTTTTCTGTAGAGAGATATAGGAATCTATATGAGATGAGATTGAAAGCGGACGGAAGTATGGTTCGCTTTCTTTTCTTTTTCAAAAGTGAGGACGAGCTTGTTATTCTTAATGCTTTTTATAAAAGGGATAAAAAAGATACGGAGCAGGCTCTTGATTATGCACTTAAATTATTAAAGGAAGCGAGAAGCGAAAATATTTATCCTTTAAGAACTCTTGAAAGAAGTTTGAGGTTATGATTGGTGTACTTACCTTGTTTGGAGAAACAGACCTTCAGCCTGTATTAAAAAAGGTATTTGAACCGAAAATGATTCTTTTCCTTGAAACAAACTGTATAACTTCAGTTCAGCTTATGGAGCAGGTGGAAACTGTTGGCGAGGCTGTTGATGTTGTAATACTGTTTGCGAATACATTAAATATTGACGCATTACCTGATTTGGTTACTGAACTTCGCGGATTTGTTCCAAGACTTAGAATTATTCTTATTTTAAACGGAAGTCAGGATTTATATAATTCAGGTACATTGAATGAATACAGAAGGATGAATCTTGACTTGCTGTTTGATGATGAAGGCTTTGAAACAGAAAAGTTAGTTGAACTTGTATCAAAGGGAAAGCTTTCAAAAAAGAAAAAACTCAAAGGTTTCACGGATGATACCGATGAGACGGAAGATGAGGTGAAAAAAGAACCTTCTGCACCGGTAGCGACACCTAAAAAGGTCGAGTACATCCATGGGTCATATACGATAGGTATTATCAATTCGACACGAGGAGCAGGTGCTACAAGAAACGCTCTCGAGCTTGCGAGGTTTTTCGCAATACAGAATTTTAAAACCTGCCTTATTGATTGTTCAGATAATAAGGTTATAACCTTTGCAAAATGTAAAGATGTAACGATTTATGATTCTGCAGCAGAGCTTGAAGAGCTTAAAAATACATATAATATTATAATAATTGATTTCGGAACACCGTATCAGATTTCAAATGATGGAACTGAATATGTCATAAGTCAGGGATATAATATCCCGTATATAAAACTTATTCCGAATTGCAACATCAAGGTTGTATTAGGATTTTCCGATTGGTGGAACATAAAAAGACTGGCGTTCTTTATAAAGAATGATTACTGGAAGGATTTAATGGATGATTCCTTCCTTTTTTTAGTTCCGGAAAATGAAGATAAAGTAAAAAGGATGTGTCCCGGTATTCATATTAAATGCCGGGATGACACCGGATTCCGTGATGACATTTTAAATTCGATAAGAGAGGAAGAACTTAAATGAAGTTTTTACACAGTAAAATCGTAATTGGCGGAATATGCATTGTGGTAGCAGCCATATTTGCATTCGTAATGCTGCCTGGAATGTATAAGGATAAGGGAGAAACTGTTAAGGTTTTAAAACTTGACCATACTGTTCCTGCAGGTACAAAGATTACCGAAGATATGCTTAAAGAAACAGAAGTCGGTAATTACGGACTTCCTAAAAATGCTATAAAAGATAAGAAGAAAGCAATAGGGAAATATGCGAGAGTTGAAATTGTCCCTGAAGACATACTGCTTGAGTCAAAGCTTTCTAAGTATGCTACTGATGAAAAGCTTGACTCTATTATGAATTCTGATAAAAAGCTTGTTACAGTTTCTCTTCCGTCTATTGCTGCAGGTGTAGGTAATAACCTTCAGCCGGGAGATATCGTGTCTATCCTGTTGTATGCAGACAATGCTGTTGCTGTATATGAAGAACTTAAAAATCTTGAGGTTTACAGTATAGAAAATGATAATGCACAAAATCTTGAAGATGTCTCAAAAGAGGAAGATGAAAGAGAGAAAATTGCTTCAACAGTTACATTGATAGTAACGCCTCTTCAGGCAGAGAAACTTGTTAATGCTGAATATTCAGGTAAGCTGCATATGGTTTTTGAGAGGAGAGGTAGCGTTGAACAGTAAAATAATTACGGTTTGGGGACCTAACGGCGGCGGAAAAACCTCTGTCGCTGTCAGTCTTGGTGTTTCTTTGTCTGAAAGAAATGTTATGGTTGGAATCGTTTCTTCAAAATTGTATTATGGTGAACTTCAAAGCGTTTTCGGTAAACGACTTGAACAGGACAAAGGAATATATAAAGCAATTACTAATGGCTGTAACACCAAAAATATGTTTGAGTCTGCGGGAAACGGTTCCAATCTTTTCTTTCTGTCAGTTCCTAACGGATTTGATTCGATGTTATTAACGGCAATAAGCGGAGAAACGGCAAAGGATATTCTGGAGGATGCTGCAATGCGGTTTGATTATCTTATTGTTGACGGCAGTGAGGAACTTAATAATCCTTTTTCAAGCGTGGGATTAACTATGGCAAATCATGTCATTGTAGTACATAAGGCTTCAACAAAGGATTGTTTATGGCAAAGCTCGATTGAAAATACAGTTCAGCTCCTTAACCTTGAGTCGAAAATAATACATGTGCTGAACGGATATGACAGAACCTGCGATAAGATGTCTTATCTGTCAGGCGTAGGTGTAAAATTTGATGCAGAACTTCCGCATATACACAATGCTCAGGTGCTTTTGAATGCAGGAAAAAATTTATATTCTTCAGGCGGATCACACGAATATAAAAAGACAGTTCAGCGTCTGGCAAGTAGATTGATGTAGGAGGCAGCGTATGGTAGAAATTTTTAATATAAATGATTTGATATATAAGGTTAATGCCGGAATAACTGCTGATAATTCATCAAAGGGTAAAGCAAGGACATATAAAGAGGCTCTTGATACTGTAAGATTTGAAATTTCAAAAAATCATTCGTCAGAGCTTATAAATGTTCTTTATTCTGATGAAGCAAAAGAAAAGCTGAAAAATCTTATTGTAAGATACCTTAATCAGCTCAGGATGTTTGTTGAGCAGTTTAATAATATATCAGAACTTGCCGATAAAATATATGAAGATATGGCAGGCTTCGGAGTTCTTACAAAATACCTTACGGATCCGAGCGTTGAAGAAATTAATATCAATAGCTGGAACTCAATAGAAGTTGTTTATCCCGGAGAGGTTGTTATTCTTGATGAAACCTTCTTAAATCCCGATGACTGTATGGATAAAATCAAAAAGATGGTATGGCTTGGAGGCAGTATCATTGATGGTTCAAATCCAAAGGTTGACAGCTTTATCGGTGAAGGTATTCGTATTTCGGCGATTATTCCTCCGTGTGTTGACAGAAGAACAGGCGGCGTTGCATCTATCAGAAGACAAAAGAAAAATGTTATTACCCGAGACCTTCTGATTAAATACGAAAGTGCAATAGATGAAGAGCTTGATTTTCTTTCGTTATGTGTTAACAACGGAATATCCCTCGCAATTGCAGGTTCAACGGGAAGCGGTAAAACATCAGACCTTGGATACCTTGTTGACTGTATCAATCTTGCGAAGCGTATATACACCATTGAAGATACAAGAGAGCTTAATATTGCGAAGCTTAACGATAAAGGAATTATGATTAACAGAGTAGTTCAGACTATAACAAAACCGGGACCAAATCCCGTTACAATGGATGACCTTCTT
Source organism: Candidatus Fimenecus sp. (assembly GCA_045533355.1). Classification (GTDB taxonomy): domain Bacteria; phylum Bacillota; class Clostridia; order Oscillospirales; family Acutalibacteraceae; genus Fimenecus. Next base: position 5,796 of record JAZSHP010000053.1, on the reverse strand, counting down.
AAAGAAGCATTAAGATTTCATCCAGATATTATTATTCCTGCAGAAATGAGAGGCGGCGAAGCGCTCACTGCTGTTGAAGCAGGCAGAACGGGACATATGATAATAAGTACTCTGCACGCTAATTCAGCAGTTGATGCATATAAAAGAATCCTTTCAATGTGTGTAAGTACGGGAGTAAGACTATCGGAAAACATCCTGCTTGAGTTTATTCTCGAAGCTATGCCGTTAATTCTTTTTAAGAGACAACTTCCTGACGGACGAAGAGTATATGCTGAAATATTTGAAGGAATGAAAGTTGAAAATGGCAGGGTAGTCGGTCAGACATTATATAAGTTTGAAATAAAAGAAAACATATATGATGAAGAAGGCAAAATAGTATCGGTAATAGGTGAACATGTCAAGGTGAACAGAATATCTGAAGACCTTCTGACACGGCTTAAATATGGCGGAGCATCAAATAAAATGCTTGAAAGGTTCATGTAACGGAGGCTGATTAAATTGAAAACATTTATCTATTTAATTGTGTTCATTTTGCTTTCTGCAGGAGCCTTGTTAATGTTTGATATTAAACCTAAAAAAAGAAATAAGAGAATATCAATATCAAAAGCATCTGTTAATGATAAAAAGAAAGATGTTGATGAAAAGTTTGCACGACTTGGTATTTGGGAGAAAACACTTGTTGCAATCAAGTCTACAGCTTCAATGAGTGGTGTTACGGTCAATGTGTTCTGGTTTATGGTTGCTATATCAGGGTTTATCGGATTTGGCTTGGGAAGGTTCCTTTTTTACGATACAATGCTTGCATCAGTTACGGCTTTAATCCTTCTTCCGATGCCATATATCATATTAAAGGTAAGGGCGAGATGGTACAAAAGAAACCAGGACGAACTTCTGGAAAACTCAATGAATCTTATTACAAACAGCTATCTGGGGTGTAATGACTTAATAACGGCTGTAAATGATAATCTTAATAAGCTTGATATACATAAACCGTTTGCAGAGTTTGTTACCGATGTTACTCTTATTGATTCAAATATGAAAAGGGCACTAAGAAAGCTAGAACTTAAGATTGATAACAAGTACTTTTCAGAATGGATTGATATTCTTGTTTTATGTCAGGAAAAGTCAGGCGATTACAGATTTATATTACCTGCAGTTGTCGGTTCTATGAACGACGCAAAAAAGCTTCAGATTGAAGCTGATACTGTAATGATGGCTGTATGGCGGGACTATTTTACAGCCATCGGGTTATCTTTTTCGATAATACCCTTGCTTCGGTGGAGCAATGCAGCGTGGTTTGATATACTGACAACTTCGTTTATAGGTAAAATTCTAATAGTAATAATGCTTGTACTTACACTTGTATCCGCATTTATTACTTTGAAGATAAATAAACCGCTTTAGGAGGTAAGGAAAAATGTATCTTATAATTTTTATAATTCTCTCCGGCGGTTTGTTTTCAGTAGCGTCACATTTATGCAGGCTTCCACCGGCAAGCACCGGAAGGGGAATTAAAATTGCAACACGGACAGACAGAACTTTAATGAATTTTGTAAATGAGTTCATAATAGCTCCGTTTATAAAAATACTGTCACCCTTTATCCATATTCCAGATTTTAAGGAAAAAAGAATGTCAATTCAGCTTGCAAGAGCAGGTATAGCACTTACACCGAAAGAATATGTTGCAAGGTCATTCCTCATGGCAGGACTTTCTCTTTGCTTCTCAGGACTATTGCTTGCTTTTACAATGCGGAATATGCTCATTATATCTATTCTGTTATCAGTGGTTGTATATTTTCATTTTAATGGAGAGATAAATGACAAGCTGAAGGCAAAAGACAAACTTATTGAGGCAGAGCTTCCAAAGTTTGTCCGAGCGATAGTACAGGGCCTTAAAACAGAAAGAGATATAATAAAGCTTCTTGAAACATATCAGGCAATTGCTGGGAAGGGACTGAGGTATGATATTGAAGTTCTTATTATGGATTTAAAATCCGGTAACTTTGAAGATGCAATGATTGCATTTGATAAAAGAGTGGGAAATGCTTATGTGTCAAGACTTGCAAAAGCACTTGTTGCTGTAAACAGAGGTGATAATCAGGACTCAACCTTAAACTACCTCATTACAGATATGGGGCTTCTTGCAAAGGAAACTATGCAGAGAGAACTTAATAAACGCCCGGGAAGAGTGAAGATACTTGTTATACCGATTGTTTTGGTTGCAGTAGCTTCGCTTTTTTATGTTATAGGCGTACATCTTTTTACATCCCTTACAGGGATAATATGACGAAGGGAGGAAATCAGATATGAAATTGATTGCATGGAAAAATAAACTCGTGCAGAATTTTAAGCGGGTTATAAAAAACAATGACGGCGATCAGATTACAGGATGGCTGATAGTTGTTCTGATGGTTGTGGTTGTCGGCGCATTTTTCCTCAGTACATATCAGGATACGATAACTGAAATATGGGAAGCAATCGTAGACAAAATCTATGATACATTCGGACTGTAAAAATTGTGGAGGTGAATATTTTGAAGAAAAAAGGCAGTGCCTATTATGAGATTATTATAAAAACATTGGTATTTATTACACTGATAGCGACGGCTATATCATTCTTTGGAGTATTTACCTCCTATCTTAATCTTAATTATGCAACTAGGCGTGTCGTGCGTGAGATTGAAATTTCTGGCAAAGTGAGTCCTGATACCTATGCCTTGTTTGACAGCTTTAAGTCGGGAACGAATCTTGGTGACGGTGCAAGTATGAGCGTGTCCGCAACATATTTTGATGCTGCAGATAAAAAAATACAGCTCAGGGATACATTCACGGTAACTTGTTCAAGTAATTACCGCATAAACATATTTACACCCCTTGACGGTGCATCGGTGGGATTTGATATACCGCTTAAAGTAAAGCTTACGGGTATGAGTGAAAGATTTTGGAAGTAGGTGAAAACAGGTTGAATATAATTTTAAAATATGCAATAGAAAACAACGCATCTGATATTCATGTGACAGAAAATAGTGTCGGTTGGGTAAGGATTAATGGAACTCTTAATGAGTACGGTGATAAGATTTCCCTTGACGATATAGATGAATTTGTTGAGCTGGTAATTCCGTCTATGCTTGAGGAATATAAAAAGCTCAGGGAAAAGAAAAGGATAAATCCAATTGATGGAGCCTTCAGATATATGTTCAGAAGATTCAGGGTAAATGTTTATCTTGGAGTTGATGGGATAAATCTTGCGATAAGACTATTAAGTGATGAGATATTACCTCTTGAAAGATTATATCTTCCGCCAGATGTAGAACACTTTGCACATATAAATTCAGGGTTATACCTTGTTGTAGGAACAACAGGAAGCGGAAAGAGTACAACGCTTGCTTCTTTAATTGACACGATTAACCGTGAAAGAGCAGAAAATATCCTTACTATCGAACAGCCTGTTGAATATGTACATAAACCGAAAAAGAGCAGGATAGAGCAGATTGAAGTCGGTGTACATGTAGATTCTTTTGCTACCGCAACGGTTGCAGCAATGAGACAGAACCCCAATATCATTCTTGTTGGTGAAATGCGTGACCTTGAAACAATCCAGAACGCTATAACGCTTGCTGAAACGGGACATGTTGTTTACGGTACACTTCACGCAAAAAGTGTTACTGATACTGTGGACAGAATAATTGATGTATTTCCACCTAAACAACAGGAGCAGATAAGACTCCAGATTGCGGGAGTTCTTAAAGGAGTTATGCATCAGACCTTGGTAAAATCAAAGGCAGGAGTTGTTCCTCTTATTGAACAGCTTGTTGTAGATGATGTTGTTGCGGCAATGATTCTTGGGAAACAGAAAACAAATGCAATCCGCGACCATTTAAGAGGAAGAGGCGACCTGGGTAATGTTCATATCGTAGATAATGCTGTATGGCATATACGAAACGGAAGACTTACACTTGATAATCTCAGGGTATATCTTTCTCCCGATGATTTTAATACCGTAAGGTCGATTGTCGGTGAGGATAATAAGAGGAGGGGCTTTGGTGAATAAATCACTTATTGTAAATGCAGCAAAATTTGGCTATATAACTGCAGATCAGAAAATAAAAGCAGAAAAGTATAAACAGGAGACAGCACAGAATGATGAAGCTGTATTAAGGGATATGAAACTTCTTTCGGAGCGTGACATTTATATCCTTTACAGCAAAATGTATAAAATACCGTTTGAAACGGAAATAGAAACACCGGATGATAACATTGCATTGAAGATAAAAAGCAATGACCTTCACCGGCTTTTATTTTATCCGGTGAGAAATGGTGAAGTAATAAAGATTTATACATCATCTCCTGCAAATCTTCTTTATGCTGAAGATATAATCCGTGAAGCTGTTTCGTATAAAGGAGCTTTTGAATATGCAGTCATCTCTGCAGAAAATCTCAATGCTCTTATTGAACGCTCTTTCAACGAAAAGGATGAGATGTTTAACAGTGATGAATTTGTAGGAGAAAACGGCGGAGGTTCTGTTTATGATATTTCAGAAACAGACTCATCAGCGGTTGTAAATCTTATAAACAAAATCCTTCGTGAAGCAGTAGAGGGTAAGATATCAGATATTCATTTTGAGCCACAGGATGATGAGTTAATTGTTCGTTTCCGTGAAGATGGAACTCTTCATGAGAAATATCGTCTTCCGGCGACCGTATCCCGCCAGCTCACAAACAGACTTAAAACAATGTCTGAACTCGATGTAAATATAAGTAAAACTATTCAGGATGGAAACTGCCGTCTTGAGATATTCGGAAAAACAGTTGACCTTCGTGTTTCTGTAATACCTGCTATTAACGGCGAAAATCTTGTAATTAGACTTCTTGACCAGAACAAGATGTCACTTGATATTTCAATGCTTGGCTTTTCAAAAGAAAATGAAGAAAAGTTCAAGAAACTTATTCAGCGTCCACAAGGAATGATTCTTTTGACGGGACCTACAGGAAGCGGAAAAAGCACATCGCTTTATGCTGCGATATCTGAGCTTAATACCAAAGACAGATGTATTATTACTTTCGAGGACCCGGTTGAATACAGAGTTCCGGGCATTGTGCAGGTTCAGATAAATCCTGCTATGGATGTTACATTTCCGCAGGCACTGAAAAGCGGACTCAGACAGGATATTGAGGTAGCTCTTGTAGGAGAAATACGTGATGAAGAAACAGCGTCAATAGCATTTGATGCTGCTAATACGGGGCATATGGTGTTCTCAACACTTCATACCAATAGTGCAGCTTCTTCAATTATAAGACTGACTAAAATGGGAATAGAGCCGTATATTATATCGCGTTCTTTAATTGCTGTTATAAATCAGCGACTTGCAAAGAGAATTTGCGAGAACTGCAAGGAAGAATATTATCTTGAGGATGATTCACCGTATAGAAAAGTTCTTGGGTGCGGAAACCATCCAATGACAATGTTCAGAGGAAAGGGTTGCAGTAAATGCAAAGGCACAGGATACAAAGGCAGGGTTGCAATTCAGGAGTTTTTAGTTATTGATGAAGAAATCGGAAACCTTCTTGATAATGGTGCTTCAACTTTTGAAATTGAAAAGGCTGCTATAAAAAATGGTATGAAAAAGATTCATACAGACGGAATCGAAAAAGCTATTATGGGAATTACAACTCTCGATGAAATACACAGAACTGTATTTTTTGATAATTTATAAGGAGGGATTTATGGTGAAGGATATACTCGTAAAAAATAACATCATTAAAGCTGATAAAGCAATAATTGACATAGGCATTTATT
>JAZSHP010000138.1:0-21238 GCA_045533355.1 Candidatus Fimenecus sp. | reverse complement strand
ATTATGAGATAAAAGAAGGAACAATAACAATTAGTGATTATGCAATTGAAGATTGTAAAAGCCTAACAAGTGTAACAATCCCTGACAGGGTAACAAAAATTGGTGATTGTGCATTTGCTTATTGTGACAGCCTTACAAGCGTATCAATTCCTGACAGTGTAACAACAATCGGTGCTAATGCATTTAGAGAGTGTGACAGCCTTACAAGTGTAACAATCGGTGACAGTGTAACATTAATCGGCGATTATGCATTTTATGATTGCTCAAGCCTTACAAGTGTAACAATCGGTGACAGTGCAACATCAATTGGTGATTATGCATTTGCTTATTGTGACAGCCTTATCAGTGTAACGATCCCTGACAGTGTAACAACAATCGGTGGTTATGCATTTGCTTATTGCAACAGCCTTATCAGTGTAACAATCGGTGACAGTGTAACATCAATTGGTGATTATGCATTTGCTTATTGTGACAGCCTTACAAGCGTATCAATTCCTGACAGTGTAACAACAATCGGTGGTGATGCATTTTGTTCTTGCAAGAACCTTACAAGTGTAACAATAGGTGAGAGTGTAACAACAATCGGTGGTTATGCATTTAGAGATTGCGACAGCCTTACATCAGTATATATTACAGATATCTCTGCATGGTGTAATATTGATTTTGGTCGTTGGAATTCAAATCCATTGAGTTATGGTGCTGATTTATATTTAAATGGTGAAAAATTAACTGACTTGGTGATTCCTGATGGCGTAACATCAATTTGTAGTAGTGCATTTAGAAATTGCTCAAGCCTTACAAGTGTAACAATTCCTGACAGTGTAGCATCAATTGGTAGTAGTGCATTTGAAGATTGTAAAAGCCTTACCAGTGTAACAATCCCTGACAGTGTAACAATAATCGGCGAATATGCATTTAATGATTGTAACAGCCTTACAAGTGTAACAATCCCTGAAAGTGTAACAACAATCGGTGATTATGCATTTAAATATTGCGACAACCTTACGGATGTATGTTATTCAGGTACAAAAGACCAATGGAATGAAATTTCTATAGGTTCATATAATAGTGATTTAACCTCTGCTAGGATTCATTATAATAATTGCAATGGTTATTATGAACCTACAATTATTCCACCAACATGCACAGCAGAAGGATACACAACATACACTTGTGAGTGTGGTTATAGTTATAAATCAGATTATGTAGATGCAACAGGACATAGTTATGATAATGGTGTGGTCACACCACCGACCTGCACAGAACAAGGATATACAACATACATTTGTGATTGCGGAGATAGTTATATCACTAATTATGAGAGTTCCATAGGACATGATTATGATACAGGAGTTGTGACAATAAAGCCAACTTGTACAACGAATGGAATTAAGATATTTACTTGTCAAAAATGTGGTTATGCTTATTCATCGTTGGAAGATGTAGAAGCTTTTGGACATACACCTGCAAATGCAGTTGAGGAAAACTATGTTGCTCCGACTTGTACTGAAAAGGGCAGTAAAGATATAGTTGTTTATTGTTCTGTTTGTGATGAGGAAATTAGTCGAGATACCGTTGCTATTGACGTGATAGAACACAAGTATAATGCTGTTGTAACACCTGCAACTTGTGAACAATATGGTTATGTAACCTATGTTTGTGAGTGTGGTGATTCTTACATAAAAAATATGATTTCACCAACAGGTCACGCTGACAACGACGGTGACGGAAAGTGTGATACTTGTCCTGAAATTCTTGGACCCACAGTAGAATGTGAATGTAATTGTCACAAGTCAGGTATTTCAAAATTCTTCTTTAATCTCATTCTTTTCTTCCAGAAGCTCTTTGGTTCAAATAAATATTGCTCTTGCGGTGTAGCACATTATTAATTATAATACATAAAAATAACGCATCTGACTAAACCTGTCAGATGCGTTTTTACATAACTATTTTTAGGTTTTTACTGTTGGTCGCTCCATAAATAATCTCTCAATTCTCCGCTTTCGAGTAACTGTGGATAGTCCCATTGACGGAGCGTTTCATAAACACCAATTGCAACAGCATTAGAAAGATTAAGGCTTCTTGCTTCGTCAATCATAGGAATCCTGACACACTTGTCAGCATTTTCAAAAAGCAGCTTTTCAGGAAGCCCTGCAGTTTCCTTGCCGAAAACAAGATATGTATTATCAGGATATGAAACATCTGAATGTCTTTTCTGTGCCTTTGTTGAAAAATAGAAGAAATTTCCACCTTTGTTCTTCTCGAAAAATTCTTCCATTGTGTCGTAATATGTAATATCAAGTAAATACCAATAGTCAAGTCCGGCTCTTTTGAGTTTTTTATCATCAGGAGTAAATCCCATTTTGCCAACAAGATGTAATCTTGCACCTGTTGCTGCACAAGTGCGAGCAACATTACCTGTATTCTGTGGAATTTCAGGTTCAACCATTACTATATTAAGTGTCATTTTCATCACCTTATTTTACAAATATTTTCCAAATAAAAGTATAACATTTTTAGTAATAATTTAAAATAGAATTTTATAATTTTTTTATTTTTTCTTCAAAAAATAATAGTGCTCTAAAAAATTTTTTGAGCTAAATTGAAAGAAAGGGGAAGAATTATGGATAAGAAACAAGTTGGTAAGGCTGTAGGTGCAGGTATGCTTGCGGGTACAGCAGCAATGGCTGTGACAGGTGCCATGTCAGATAAATCTACAAAGAAAAAGATGAAGAAGACTGCAAAAAAAGCAGTGAATACAGTAAATGATGTTGTTGATAGTGTTAACAAGATGATGAACTAAGGTATGCACGGATGAAATGTTTTAAAATTATCAGTGCAATATTAATTATCTGTTTGCTAAATTCTTGTATGTTTATATCGGAAGACGATGCAGAACCTGATACAACAATTACAACTACAAGGGAACAGGGTGTGTTTGAAACATCAATATCACCAGACCCTGTATCGCAATATAATAATGAGAAAAAATCTCATAGCTATGGTGTTGCAAAAAACGGAAAAGCAAATGAGATTTCTGTAAATACTCAACGTTATTTTAACGAAAATAATTACAAAGCCTTTTGTCTTGATACTAAATCCAATGAAAAAGTTCTATATCTGACATTTGATTGTGGTTATGAAAACGGATATACAGAAAAAATTCTTGATGTATTAAAAGAAAAGAACGTGAATGCAGCATTTTTCTGTACCTTGCCACAGGTGAAGGAAAATCCTGAATTAATAAAAAGGATGATAAAAGAAGGTCATATTGTAGGTAACCATTCAGTAACTCATCGTTCATTTGCTGAGATTTCAACAAGTCAAATGGAAAAAGAAATAAAGGAAATGGAAAAATTTTTAACTGAAAATTTCAATTATAGTGAACCGTATTTCAGATTTCCAAAAGGGGAATATACAGAACAAGCTTTAAAAACTGTTGAATCTCTGGGTTATACAAGTGTGTTCTGGTCTTTGGCTTATTCTGACTGGGATTTGAATAATCAAAAAGGTGAACAATATGCTTTCGACAAAGTGGTATCAAGACTACATCCGGGTGCTGTGATATTGTTGCATTCGGTGTCACCGGATAATGCAAATGCACTGGATGATATTATTGACGAAGCTAAAAGACAGGGATATAAATTTAAGTCCTTACGAGATTATAATTAAGGCAAGAATAAAACCGCCGGGAGTTATCTCGACGGTTTTGTTATTAATATTGATATTCATGAATTAAAGACTTGTAACACAACTTGAAGCATAAGTATCTTTATATATTGTGGCAACGAAGGTTTCATTATAATATGTAGATGACATAGTACTACTATCATAATACATTGTAAAAGTTCCTCTAACTATCCAATAACTACCGCTGTCTGATATGGATGAAACCTTATAACGAGTTTCGCCAATATCATATAAATCTGTGTAACTGAAATGGTCAGAAAGCTCATCGTATAAAGCTAAAGCTGCGTAGTTTTCAATGTCTTCATCTGAAACATAATCACTATCGTAATCATAGTCACTATCATAAGAATAATCGCTATCGTAAGTGTAGTCATTATCATAGGACGAGTCGTAGTCCGATGAACTGCTTGATGATGAAGTGCTTGATAAACCAATTAACGCTACAATTAAAACAGCAATACCAATAAATACAGCAAAAACAATTGCAATTATTATAGCTATAATAAGCGGTTTTTTATTTGTCTTCCCCGATGTTTTTGCAGGAGCAACATTTGGTGTGAAAGTTGAATTATTGGCAACAGGATTAGCAATGTTTCCTAACGGTGGAATTTCGGTAGTGTTAAAGTTGTTTCCGACAGAATGATTTTTTGATGCTTCAGTTGTATTGTCAGTTGAAGAAACATCTTTGTTTTCAGGCAATTTATTTCTGTCTGAATCAAAAACGCTTTCTAACGGAACTGTAACATTGTTTTCTTCAGCATCAGAAAAACTTTCTATTGAAACAGTTTCAATAGAATCTGAAAAAAATTCGATGTTGCTATCTTGTTTAATAATCCTATTTCCGCATATATGACAAAAAGATGCTTCATCTTTAAGCTGTACACCACATTTGTTACAGAACATCCATATCATCTCCTTATTGATTATATTAACATTACACAGCAACTCTGTCAATATAAAGTCATTCCAAATCAAACCAGCATTAATTATATTTATAAACCTAAAAATTTACAATTATAAAAGTTAAATTATTTGCAACAATAATAAAGCAAACGCAATTAATATAAAACTTTAATTGATAAGGGGTGTATTAAGATGTCAAGAGGTAAAAAGAACGTAGTACCTGAAGCTCGTGAAGCTCTCGACCGTTTCAAGATGGAAGCAGCTTCTGAAGTTGGCGTAAACCTTAAGCAGGGCTATAATGGTGACCTTACTTCAAAGCAGGCAGGTAGTGTCGGCGGTCAGATGGTAAAAAAGATGATTAAGTCTTATGAAGAAAATATGAAATAACCTTATTTCGTAAACTTAAAGGACCCGACGGGAAATATTCTGTCGGGTTCCGTATTACCAACCACAGTACATATCGATAAACAACGAATATGGTTCGGTTATTTCGTCTAAGTCTATATCTTCAAAATATATGTAAGCAATTTGATTTGTTTCGTCATTTGTACCTATAAAGTATATTTCTTTTGGATAGTATTCAGAAAACATTTTAAATGAAAAACCATCTAATTCAATAGGAGAAGTATTTGTCGTCACGTGGTTTTCCTTTCCATCATAAGTAGTCCATTTGTCAATATTTTCAAATGGCAAGTGAGCAATTTCTTTTTGAACTTTATATGTTTCTTCATCATATTCAATAATCATTGTGTATGATTGCGACACATATATTAACATATTTTTTTGAAAATACTTGTATTCAACCGATTTGTGTTCAGGTAATGAGTTGACGGTTGGTAGATAATCGTCTTCTACGGCAATTTCTTCATAATATTTTGCTTTTGTACTTATATGGAAACCGAATAAATCCCATATAAAGATTCCACCAGCAATTATAGCAATAACTAAAATTACAATTAAAATTATTTTTATTGCCTTTTTCATAAAATCACCTCGTCATCAATTATATAATAAATATTTCTTTTTTCAAGTATCAACACAAACCTGTAAGAAAAAATTGTAAATTTGCAAGAAAATAAATCAAAATATTTATAAAAAACTATTGGAAAAATTGTAATAATGTTATATAATTACTTAAATATATTCTTATAAAGGGGAGTTAGGCGCTTTGGCATCTGGATATTCCGTTACTTTAGAAAAAATTATCAATGAATTTGGTCTTGAAACAATATATTTACCTTGTGATGCATCAGATATCTCAATAACATCTCAGGAGGTTAACCGTCCCGGTCTTTTACTTGCGGGTAATGATAAATATTTTGACCCTGACCGTGTTCAGTATCTTGGTTTTTCTGAGTTTGAATTTGTTAAATCTTTCAGTAAAGAAGAGCAACTTGAGTGTATGGAAAGACTTTTTAGTCGAAAGCCATCTGTTGTTATTATTACAAGAAGTCTAGACCCATTAGAGGGTATGGTGGAGGCTGCTGAGAAATATCGTGTTCCGATTATAAGAACTGCTGAAGCAACTTCTGCAAGTATGTCAACTCTTATTTATTTCCTTGGAACAGCTCTTGCACCTCGTATTACACGACATGGTGTTCTTGTTGAGGTTTACGGTGAAGGTGTCCTTATTGTGGGTGACAGTGGTGTTGGTAAGAGTGAAACAGCAATCGAACTTATTAAGCGTGGTCATCGTCTTATTGCTGATGATGCTGTTGAAATAAGAAAAGCATCTGCAAAGACACTTGTTGGCTCTGCTCCTGATAATATCCGTCATTTTATCGAACTTCGAGGAATAGGAATTATCAATGCACGTCGTCTTTTTGGTATGGGTGCTGTTAAGCTTACAGAAAAAATCAATATGGTTATTCAACTTGAACCGTGGGATAGCTCAAAGGTTTATGACCGTATGGGCCTTGATAATGAATACATAAATATTATGGATGTTAAAATTCCACTTACAACTGTTCCCGTTAAACCCGGTCGAAATCTTGCAGTTATCATTGAATGTGCTGCTATGAATAATCGTCAAAAGAAAATGGGATATAATGCTGCTCGTGAGCTTCTCCATCAGCTTGGAATGGACGAAGGTTATGAGCCACAGTCAAAGGAAATTGATATCTGGCAAAATTATTAAACAAAACATTCAGAAAGAAGGTAAAATAATGTATAATGAAATTGCATTATTTGCTGAAAATATAGGTGCGACGGTAGAAGTGTCCGCACCAATGAAGAAATATACGACATTTAAATGTGGTGGTAATGCAAGTCTTTTCATTACGCCTGATTCAGTTGAGTCACTTGAAAAAATAATTGCATTCTGCTATTCAAAGAATGTAAAACCATTAATTATCGGTAATGGTTCCAACCTTCTTATTACTGACAAGGGTATTGATGGTGTTGTTATTAAAGTCGGCTCACAAATGTCTGAAATTAAATTGCTTGATGAAACAACAATTTTCTGTGAGGCAGGTGCATCACTTAAATCACTTTGTATGTTTGCTCTTGAAAATTCACTTTCAGGTTTGGAATTTGCTTTTGGAATTCCGGGCAACGTTGGTGGTGCAGTATATATGAATGCAGGTGCTTATGGCGGTGAGATGAAGGACGTTCTTTTTTCTGTAAATCATATTGATGATAAAGGTAATAAAGGTGAATTAAAAAGAGAAGAACTTGATTTAGGATATCGTCACAGTGCTTATACTAAAAATGGATATACTATTACAGCTGCAATATTAAAGCTTTCAAAGGCTGATAAAACAGATATTAAAGCAGCTATGGATGATAAATTACAGAGAAGAAAAGATAAACAACCTCTTGAATATCCAAGTGCAGGTAGCACATTTAAAAGACCTGAAGGATATTTTGCAGGTGCACTTATAGAAAATAGCGGACTTAAAGGCTACACAGTTGGTGGAGCTCAGGTCAGTGAAAAACATGCTGGTTTTGTTATTAATAAGGGTGGAGCAACATCTACAGATGTAATTACACTTATTCAGGATGTTCAAAGAATAGTAAAGGAAAATTTTGGTGTAATTCTCGAAACAGAAGTTAAAATAATCGGAGATTAATTTGGAGGTAGGAATATGCAGCTTGTAATTGTTACGGGTATGTCAGGTGCAGGAAAGTCAAGAGCTATGGCTTCTCTTGAGGATATAGGTTTTTTCTGTGTTGACAATATGACACCTAAACTTATTCCTACTTTTGTTCAAATTCTCAATGATTCTGCCGAAATAAGAGAAAAAGTTGCTATTGCAGCTGATATTCGTCTTGGTGATTCATTTTCACAGTTGTTTACTGCTCTTGAAGACTTACAAGATATGAATTGTGAGTATAAGATTTTGTTTATGGATGCGGATAATGATGTTCTTTTGCGTCGATATCAGGAAACTCGAAGAAAGCATCCTCTTTCTGTTTTGGATTCTTCAAAACCTATGCAGGACGTTATAGCTGAAGAACGAGTGTTGCTTAAAAAAGCACGGGATATGGCTGATTTCGTTATTGATTCATCACATATGTCTACTGCTAAGCTCAAAGAACGAATTACAAAATTGTTCGTTGATGATATTATGGGAACAATGAAAATAACTGTTGTTTCTTTCGGATTTAAATATGGGTCACCAAAAGATTCAGACCTTGTATTTGATGTGCGTTGTCTTCCTAATCCGTTTTATGTTCCTGAACTTAAAATGCAGACAGGGTTGGATGCTCCTGTTCGTGAATTTGTTATGAGTTTTGATGATGCAAATAATCTGAAATCAAAACTTGTTGATTTAGTTACATATCTTATTCCACTTTATATAAGTGAGGGTAAAAGTCAGTTAACAATTTCAGTAGGATGCACCGGTGGTAAGCATCGTTCAGTTGTTTTTGCAGAAATACTGTATAAAGCAATTATGGAAAAAGGATATAAAGCTTCTGTGTATCACAGAGACATACAAAGATAGGAATTTTTTAATATGTCATTTTCAGCAAACGTAAAAAGTGAAATATTATCTTCAGATATAGAAAATCCGTGTTGTCTTCACGCCTTTGCTTATGGTATGATGCTTTTTTCAAGGGCTTTTTCATATTACGATATGTATATTCTTACTGAACACGAGGGTGTTGCAGAAAAATATGCTGAAATTTTATCAGTAGTATGTAATGTGAAACCAAAACTTACTAAATCAGATGCAGGAAAATACAAAGTAGAGGTTACAAGAAAAGAAGATAGATTAAAGGTCATTGAAACCTTTGGTTATGATAAAAAAAACGGTACATCAAGACTTAATTGGAGTAATATTTCGGATGAGTGTTGTAAAACTGCATTTTTAAAGGGCGCATTTTTAACTTGTGGTACAATTAATGACCCAAATAAAAATTATCATCTTGAATTTGTAGTGCCATATCTTAATTTAAGTCGTGATTTAAAACTTTTTATAAAGGATTATGATGAACTTACTCTTGAGCCTAAAAGTATAACCAGAAACTCTAACTATGTTATATATTTTAAAGATAGTGAATCAATAGAAGACATCATTACAGTGATGGGCGCGTTTAACTCCTCTTTGGAAATTATGGGGGTTAAAATGTATAAGGATATGCGTAATAATGTTAACCGAAAACTTAATTTTGAAAGCGCAAATCTTGATAAAACTATAGACGCATCTTCTAAACAGGCATGTGCAATATTACATATAAAGAATAAAGTTGGACTTGGCTTTCTGTCAGATGACCTTAAGGAATTAGCGGAGCTACGACTTGAAAATCCTGATATGTCCCTACGGGAATTAGGAGAACAATTAAGTATTCCGATAACACGTTCAGGTGTTAATCATAGATTAAAAAGAATTTGCGAAATAGCAAAAGAAATCAAATAGGTGATATTATGAAAAAAGAGAAAAAATTACCAATAGAAAACGAAAACATTGAAGAAACTCCTATTGAAGCTACAGAAAACACTTCTGATGTCAAGGTGAAAAAAGGGTTCTGGGGAGTAATATACGAATGGCTTGATTCTTTTGTATTTGCAATCATTCTGATTCTTATCGTATTTGTATTTGCCGTGAGAGTTGTCGGGGTAGATGGTGAATCAATGAATCCAACTTTAAATGATGGCGATTGGTTGACAGTCAGCGCTATAAATACTGAATTTGAGCGTGGAGATATTGTTGTTATAACACAGCCAAACACTCTTAATGAACCATTGATTAAACGAGTAATTGCAGTTGGTGGAGACACCATTGATATCGATTTCAATACACATGAGGTAACTGTTAACGGAGAAGTGCTTGATGAACCATATATTCTTTCTCCAACAGCAAGTCGTGGTGATTTTATTGAGCCGGTTACTGTGCCGGAGGGTTATCTTTTTGTAATGGGTGATAATCGTAATAACTCATTGGATAGCCGATTCAATACTATTGGTCTTATAGATGAAAGATATATTCTTGGTGTTGCAAACGCAAGACTTTTTCCTTTCGGTGAATGGAGGATAGATTAAATGCAGGATAATATAAAGAATGAAGAAAATTTTGAAATGGAAAATAATAATCAAAAAAAATATGAATCCATTTATGATATGGTTTCAATTGTAGTTTCTTCTATTCTTATGGTTGCTGTCATTTTTTCTTTTGTATTCAAGATATCAACCGTATCAGGTGAATCCATGGAGAATACATTACATGATGGTGATAAACTCATTATAAGTGCTATTACAAAAGATGTTGAGTATGGTGATGTTGTAGTGACATCACAACCAAATGCTTATGAAAAGGTGCTTATTAAAAGAGTTATTGCAGTTGAAGGACAAACAGTCTGGTTTGACGAAAATACAGGCAAGGTTATTGTCGATGGCAGAGTTCTTGATGAACCATATATAAAAGAAGATATGGAATTTCTTGAATCTATGTCATGTTTATATACCGTTCCGGCAGGAAAAGTATTTGTTATGGGTGATAATCGTAACGATTCAGCGGATAGCCGTGAAGAACATATTGGTATGATTGACGAAAGATATATTATAGGTAAAGTTGTATACAGAATTGGTGATACACACCTCTTTAATTCTGATTTTAAGGAGTCCTGAAATGGCAGATAATCAAAAACAAATTGTACAATGGTTTCCCGGTCATATGGCTAAAACACGCCGTCTTATCAAGGAAAGTCTTTCCCTTGTTGATGGGGTAACAGAAATTATTGATGCAAGAATTCCTTATAGTAGCTCCAATCCTGAGCTTGAAGAAATGATAAATGGTAAACCACGAATCATTCTTTTGAATAAATGTGACCTTGCAGATAAGAATACAACAAACCAATGGGTTGAATATTATAAAAGTAAAGGTATAAGAGCCATACCTGTTGATTGTCGTACTGGTAAAGGTCTCAATAATTATATTGTTGCTGTACGTGAAGTTTTGAAGGATGTTATTAAGAAAAATGAAGATAGGGGAATGCCGGGAAAGGCGCTTCGTATTATGGTAGTTGGAATTCCTAATACCGGTAAATCTTCATTTATCAATAGAATGGCAGGAAGTGCCAAAGCAAAAGTGGCGGACAAAGCAGGTGTCACAAGACACAATCAATGGTTTCCGATTGGTAATGGTATTGAATTACTTGATACTCCGGGCGTTCTGTGGCCTAAATTTGATGACCCGAAGGTTGGCGACAGACTTGCTTTTATAGGTTCTGTTAAAGATGAAATTCTTGATGCAGAAACACTTGCTATCAGATTATTGGAAACAATGAAATCAGATTATCCCGACAGACTTGCTGAAAGATATAAAATCGCAGATTTTGAATCTAAAGAAGCATGGGAAGTCCTTGAAATGATTGGCAAAAAGCGTGGAATGATGATAAAAGGTGGAGAAATTGACTACGAGAGAGCATCGGTAATGCTTCTTGATGAATATCGAGGAGGAAAGCTTGGCTTGATTTCTCTCGAAAAACCGGAGTAAGATATGGATTATTCATTTGAAGAAAAGGTAATAGAGGCTGGTTATAAAGTTGTCTGCGGTATAGATGAAGCAGGAAGAGGTCCTTTGGCGGGTCCGGTGTATGCTGCAGCTGTTATTTTACCTCTCGGTCTTGAAATAGACGGACTTAATGACTCGAAAAAAATTAGTGAGAAAAAAAGAGAACAGCTTTTTGATGTTATTTGTGAAAAGGCTATTGATTATTCAATAGGTGTAGCAGATGAGCAGGAAATTGACGAAATTAATATTCTTAATGCTACTTTTCTTGCTATGCACAGAGCTGTTGAAGGTCTTAAAATAAAGCCTGATTATGCTTTGATAGATGGCAATCAATATCCGAGAATTCCTTTTGTAACAGAAGAGACTGTTGTTAAAGGTGATGCCAAATCTATGTCGATTGCAGCTGCTTCAATTCTTGCTAAAGTCAGTCGTGATAGATTTATGATGGAAAAAGCTAAGGAATATCCTCAGTATCAGTTCGAAAAGCATAAGGGTTACGGCACAAAACTGCACTACGAAATGATTAAGGAATTCGGACCATCTCCAATTCACAGAATGACTTTTTTGAAAAAGCTTTATGGTAAAAAATAATGGATACACAATTGATAGGTCGATATGGAGAAATTGTTGCATCCAGATATTTGAGATATCACGATTATGATATTATTTCTGCTCATTATCAAAACAGATTAGGAGAAATTGACCTTATTGCAGAGAAAGAAAACTATACTTGCTTCATTGAAGTTAAAACACGAAGTGAAAATATGTTATATAATCCTGCTGATGCTGTTGATTTTTCTAAAAGAAATAAAATTATAGCAACTTCTCAGATGTTTATTAAAGATAATAAAATCAATAAACAGATTCGTTATGATATTATTGAAGTGTTTTTTGAAAATGATGAGCCTGTGAGGATAAATCATATAAAAAATGCTTTTGATTCAGACGGACATTAAAATAATGTTGAAAAATCAATATTAATATGATAAAATACCACACGAAAAGGATGTGTTTTAAAATGTTTTATACAAGTACAAGAGATAAATCTGTTCGCGTAACTGCTGCAGAAGCTATCGCAAAAGGCATTTCACCTGAAGGAGGCCTTTTTGTTCCTACAGAAATTCCTGCAATTTCACCTGAATTCATTGAAAAACTTGTTCCAATGACATATATTGAAAGAGCAAAGGAAGTACTTCGCCTTTATCTTACAGATTTTACAGAAGAAGAACTTTCAATGTGCGTTGAAGGTGCTTATAAGGCTGGTAAATTTAGCTCTGATAAGGTTGCACCGTTATATAAATTAACTGAAAAAGCAAATGTTCTTGAACTCTGGAGAGGTCCTACTTGTGCATTCAAGGATATGGCTCTTCAGCTTCTTCCTTATCTTCTTACAGTTTCAGCAGGTAAGACAGTTAAGGATACAGAAATCGTTATCCTCGTTGCTACATCAGGTGATACAGGTAAAGCGGCTCTTGAAGGCTTTGCAGATGTTCCTAATACAAAGATTCTTGTATTCTATCCTGTTGATGGCGTAAGCCCAATGCAGAAGCTTCAGATGACAACTCAGGCTGGTTCAAATGTAAGCGTTTGTGCTATTGAAGGTAACTTTGACGATGCACAGAGTGGTGTTAAGAAGATTTTCACAGATAAGGATATCGAAAAGAAATTCCAGGAAAATGGACTTGCTTTCTCATCAGCAAACTCAATCAACTGGGGTCGTCTTGTACCACAGATTGTTTACTATGTTTCAGCTTATTGCGATATGATTGAGAATGGTGAACTCAAAAATGGTGAAGAAATGAATGTTGTTGTTCCTACAGGTAACTTCGGTAACATTCTTGCTGCTTATTATGCAAAGAGAATGGGTGTTCCTGTAAGAACTCTCATTTGTGCTTCAAACGCTAACAATGTTCTTACTGATTTCCTTACAAGCGGTACTTACGATAAGAACAGAGCTTTCTATTGCACAACATCACCATCAATGGATATTCTTATTTCAAGTAACCTTGAAAGACTTCTTTTCCACCTTTGTGGTGAAAATGATGTTCAGGTTGCTGAATGGATGTATTCACTTAATAACGATGGTAAATATACAGTTTCAGCAGATGTTGCTGATGAAGTTAAAGCATTATTTGCCGCAGGTTGCTGTGACGACACAGAAACAAAAGCAACAATTGGTAAAGTATTTGATGACAAGAAATATCTTTGCGATACTCATACTGCAGTTGCAATTAAGGTTTATGATGATTATGTAGCAAAGACAGGGGATAATACACCAACAGTTATTGCTTCAACTGCTAACCCATATAAATTCTCTGCAAGTGTTCTTGCTGCTATTACAGACGAAATCAAAGCAGATAACGAATTTGATATGGTTGATGAACTCTTTAATAAATCAAATGAACCTGTCCCACAACAGCTTGCAACTCTTAAAGGTAAAGAGCCTCGTTTTACACGAGTAAGCAAAAAAGAAGATATGAAACAGGTTGTATTTGATATGTTAGGTATCTAATAATATAACTGTTGCGGAAACCTGATTAGCTTTTCGGGTTTCCGCTTTAAATTTAGTTTATTCTACGTCAGACATCTTTAATTTGAAGGTCGCACATCTTGTGTCGTCACAAGAACACGCATTGTGTGTACCAACCTTAATTCCGTCTGCTGTACAATTCATATGACCGTCATTGAATGTACAATGGCAAGCATCACAAGTTATATTTCTGTTTTTATCCATTTTTTATTCCTCCTTTCACTTTTATTTTTTGAAGGACTATTATAATTATTCATAGGAGAAATTTCTTTATGTCAGTTTACGCAATTGGTGACACTCATTTATCATTTTCTGTTGACAAGCCCATGGATATTTTCAAGGGTTGGGATGATTATGCCCAAAGACTCCTAAACAATTGGCAGAAGCTTGTTGAAAAGGATGATACAGTTATAATTAACGGTGATATATCATGGGCAATGAGCTTAGAAGAAGCGGAAAAGGATTTTGAATTTTTGCATAAATTAAACGGCACTAAAATTATCTCAAAAGGTAATCATGATTATTGGTGGAATACTGTTACAAAAATGGAAAAATTTTGCAAAGAAAAGGGATTTGATTCAATCAAATTTCTTCACAACAATGCATACCGTGTAGGAGATATTTCTGTTGCAGGTACTCGCGGTTGGTTTTTTGATGCTGAAAGTGAAAATGTAGATAAAGTGATGGCTCGAGAATGCGCAAGACTCCAGCGTTCAATTGATGAAGCAAAAAAATTAGGAGGAGAGGTCGTGGCTTTTCTTCACTATCCTCCGATTAACATTTTGCGTGATTGTGAGCCGATTTTAAAGGTGTTAATTGATAATGAAATATCAAGATGCTATTACGGGCATCTTCATGGCGGAGCAATAAAAGGAGCCTTGAATGGCGAAAAATATGGCATAAAGTTTCATCTGAATTCAGCTGATTATCTTGATTTCACCCCTTTATTTATCAGTAAATAATATTATTTTATTAAAATAGCTTATTTTTATATAAATAATTAGAAAAAACTTTTGGAAAATGTTGTAATTATAATTTTTATATGATATAATATTACGAATTTTGCGGTATTAAAAAATACAGTAAACAATAATATTCAGGAGGAATATTTGATGTTAAAGTCAACAAACAATGTAGAAAAGAATGTCTACGAACTTGAAATCGCAATTGATGGTGAAAAATTTGAGGCAGCTATTCAGAAGGCTTATCTCAAAGAAAGAAAGAATATCACAATCAAGGGCTTCAGAAAGGGTAAGGCACCAAGAGCATTTATTGAAAAAATGTATGGTGAAGGCGTTTTCTATGAAGATGCACTCGAACTTGTTTATCCTGAAGCAGTAAGTGAAGCAATTATTGAGTCAAAACTCGAAGTGGTTGGTTCACCTTATGACCTTGAAGTGCCTGAAATCGGTAAAGATGGTGTTGTTTTAAAGCTTAAGGTTGCTGTTAAGCCTGAAGTTAAGCTTGGTGAATACAAAGGCATTAAGGCAACAAGACCGGCATGTAAAGTATCAGCTGACGAAGTTAAAGCAGAACTTGCAAAGATGCAGGAACAGAATTCAAGAATGGTTAGCGTTGAAAAGAGAGCTGTTAAGAAGAATGACATTGCTGTTATCGACTTCGAAGGCTTTGTTGATGGCGTTGCATTTGATGGCGGTAAAGCTGAAATGTATGAACTTGCTATTGGTAGCGGTTCATTTATCCCTGGCTTTGAAGACCAGATTATCGGTCACAAGGTTGGCGAAGAATTCGATGTAAATGTTACATTCCCTGCAGAATATCAGGAAGAACTTGCGTCAAAGGATGCAGTTTTCAAGATTAAGCTTCACGAAATCAAGGTTAAGGAACTTCCTGCACTTGATGATGAATTTGCTAAGGATGTTAGTGAATTTGATACTCTTGATGAGCTTAAGAAGAGTGTAAAGGCTCAGCTTGAAGAAGCTAAGAAAGCAGATGCTGACAATAAGGTTACTAATGACCTTCTTGAAGAAGTTGTAAAGGGTATGGAAGTTGATATTCCTGCTGTTATGATTGAAGCAGAAATCGACAATATCGTTGATAACTTCAACTACAGACTTCAGTCTCAGGGTCTTGACCTTAATACATATCTTTCATACACAGGTATGGAAATGGATAAATTCAGAGAAGGTTACAAAGAAAATGCTGAAGCTCAGGTTAAACTCAGTCTTGCTGTAGAAGCAATTGTTAAGGCTGAAGGTATTGAGGCTACAGAAGATGAAGTAAATGCTGAATATGAAAACCTTGCTAAGACATATAATATGGATGTTGAAGCAGTTAAAAAGGCAATTCCTTCAGAATCTCTTGCTGCTGATATTAAGTCAAAGAAAGCAATTGACTTTGTAAAAGAAAATGCAAAAATAACAGACGAAAAATCAACTGCAAAGAAAACAACTAAGAAAGCAGAAGATGATGCAGAAAAACCTGCAAAAAAACCAGCAGCTAAGAAAACAACAAAGAAAGCTGCAGATGCTGAATAATTAAATATATGTATAAGTTTTGAAGAATTGTCCAATACTCAAAAGGACAATTCTTTAATGCTATTGATAGGGTGACAGAAATAATCCAAATCTGCCTTTAAACGGCTATTTTTAAGTCCTTTTGGCAATTCGGATTTGAAAGGCGACAGCCTTCCTGCATCCTCAAAACCAAAAATCCAATAAAAATATCTCGTTTTAAGGTCGAGGATTTTTTACAGTGAGGATTTTTGGCAAGACAAGGCACAAAACGCAGCAAATCCTTTGTGGATTTGCGAGTATTTTAACAATGGATTGACGGAAATCGGCCTGTAAAAAACAGGTTTGTATTATTTCTGTCACCCTAAATGGAGGTTATATTATGGCACTTGTACCATACGTTGTTGAACAAACAAACAGAGGGGAAAGACAGTACGATATTTTTTCAAGACTCTTAAATGACAGAATTATCGTTTTGTCTGATGAGGTGAACGATGCAACTGCATCCTTGGTTGTTGCACAGTTGCTTTATCTTGAGGGACAGGATAGCGAAAAAGATATAAGCCTTTATATTAACAGTCCGGGTGGTTCAGTTTCAGCCGGTCTTGCAATCTACGATACAATGCAGTACATCAAATGTGATGTTTCTACTATTTGTATGGGTATGGCTGCAAGCATGGGTGCATTCTTACTTTCATCCGGTGCAAAGGGTAAAAGATTTGCTCTTCCAAACTGTGAAATTATGATTCATCAGCCTTTAGGTGGCGCTCAGGGTCAGGCTTCTGATATTAAGATTGCTGCAGAGCATATTCTCAGAACACGAGAAAAGCTTAATAAAATCCTTGCTGAAAATACCGGTAAACCAATTGAACAAATTGCTCTTGATACAGAACGTGATAATTGGCTTTCAGCACAAGAAGCAATGGATTATGGCATTGTAGATAAAGTTTTCTATAAAAGATAAGGAGCTAATTTATGGCTAGAGAAAACGAAAAAGACAGAAATGTCAGATGTTCTTTCTGTGGAAAAACACAGGAACAAGTTGATAAGCTTATTGCAGGTCCCGGTGTATACATTTGTGACGAATGTATTGAATTGTGTATGGGTATTATCGATGAGAATGAAACAACAACTCATCGTAATCGTGGTAAAAAAGTTAAGCTTGAAGAAAAAGTTCTTCCAAAGCCACAGGAAATTAAAGCAAAACTTGACGAGTATGTTGTAGGTCAGGATGATGCTAAAAAAGCATTGAGTGTTGCTGTATACAATCATTACAAAAGAATATATTGCGGTTCTGATGATGGTGTTGAAATTCAGAAGAGTAATGTTGTGCTTTTAGGTCCTACAGGTGTTGGTAAAACTGTTCTTGCACAGACTCTTGCAAAAATAATTGATGTTCCGTTTGCTATTGCAGATGCTACAACTCTTACTGAAGCAGGTTATGTTGGTGAAGATGTTGAGAATATACTTTTAAGACTTATTCAGGCAGCTGATTTTGATATTGAAAAAGCAGAATGTGGCATCATTTATGTTGATGAAATTGATAAGATTGCACGTAAGAGTGAAAATCCTTCAATTACTCGTGATGTAAGTGGTGAAGGCGTTCAGCAGGCACTTCTTAAAATTCTAGAAGGAACAGTTTCTAATGTTCCTCCACAGGGTGGCAGAAAACATCCACAGCAGGAATTTATTCAGATTGATACATCAAACATCCTTTTTATCTGTGGTGGTGCTTTTGACGGTATTGAAAAAATCGTTGAAAAACGTGCAGGTAATAACGGATTAGGATTTGGTGCAGAGATTAAGAATAAAGCGCAGTTTGAAGCAGAAGATGTTTATTCAAAGGTTATTGCACAGGACCTTGTCAAATTCGGACTTATTCCTGAACTTGTTGGTCGTGTACCTGTTATAACTGCTTTACAACAGCTTTCAAAGGATGATTTAATCAGAATTCTTTCTGAGCCTAAAAATGCACTTCTCAAGCAGTTTAAAGCTTTGTTTAATATGGATAAAGTTGAACTTGAATTTACAGAAGATGCGTTGGATGCTATTGCAGAAAAGACAATTGATAAGAAAACCGGAGCGCGTGGACTTCGTGGAATTATGGAAAGTGTTCTTATGAACATAATGTATGAAACCCCATCTGACCATACAATTGAAAAGATTATTATTACCAGAGAATGTGTTACAGATAATGCATCTCCTGAAATTGTTAGGGACGAAAAAAGAAAACCCGGTGTTCTTACATCCAGGAAGGTTAACAAACTCAATTCCAAAAAAGCTATATGATTTTAAATAAGCCACGGGAAACCGTGGCTTGTCATTTACCGGATTTTGTTTAATAAATAAGGGTGATACATATAATGAAAACTAAAGTTAAATCGACAATTTTATTGTTTCTTACAGCAATAATATGGGGTTTTGCATTTGTAGCACAAAGGGTAGGCGCAGACTTTGTTGGTGCCTTCACCTTTAATGGTGTACGATTTATGCTGGGAACGGTTTCCTTGATTCCTGTAATTGTTATGTTTGAAAGAGAAAAAATTGATAAAGCACTTATAAAAAATAATTTGCTTCCAGGTATTCTTGCAGGTGTTGTTTTGTTTATTGCATCAACATTACAGCAGTATGGGGTTGAAATAACAGGAAGTGCAGGTAAAGCAGGATTTCTTACTGGTTTGTATACAGTGCTTGTTCCTCTTATAAGATTTGTGATGGGCAAGAAAACAAGTATATTAACCTTTATTGGTGCGATTTTTGCAGTTGCCGGATTGTTTTTCCTTTGTATGACCGGAAATGAAATATCTTTTGGTATTGGTGATATCGTTCTTATTATAGGTGCCTTTTTCTGGGCTGGTCATATTCTTGTTGTTGACAAGTTTGTACATAAAACTAGTCCGTTGAAATTCAGTTTAGTACAGTTCGTTGTTTGTGGAATATTAAGTCTTGCTTTTGCGATTGTTCTTGAGGATATTGAACTTTCAGCAATTAAGAGTGCAGGTATTCCTATTCTTTATGGTGGAATAATGTCTGTTGGAGTAGCGTATACTTGTCAGATATTGGGACAAAAAGAATCTGACCCAACATTTGCGTCAATAGTATTTTCAACTGAATCAGTTTTCAGCGCAATAGGTGGCGCTTTATTGATTAATGAAATAATGGCGGGCAGAAGCTATTTGGGTTGTGTTCTTATATTCATCGGCATAGTACTTTCTCAGTTGAATATTGGAGATATAAGGAAAAAATTAAAAAAGCAAAAATGACACTTTTATTACATTTAGTGTATTAATATTGACTTTACATACCATATACAGTAAAATTAGACTAGTCTTTATGATAATGGAGGCTTTATATGAACATTTTACAAAAAGCACAAAGAACAATATTTTTTGTTATTAAATCATTGATGTATACAATGATTATTGGCACTTTCTTTGTTGTTTTCGGTACTGAATATTCTTGGTTATTACACCTTTCAAGAACAACTGGTGTTACTTTTGTCACATTCTGTGTGCTTGAAATGGCTTTGGTTTCTGTTTATGGTGGTTTTTCTATCGGCAGGTTAAAGAGTAGACCAATTATTACATCTTTGTCTTTAGCGACTATCGTAACTGATATGGTTTCTCATCTTCAGTTATGTATTATGAATGTTAATGAAAACAACAACGAACATTTTGTTTATGAATCACCTGAGTTATTGATTTTAGTTTTTGTGATTCAGTTTTCATTGATTGTATTGTTTACTTATTTTGGACAATTTGTATATTTCAGTATAAATAAACCGGAAAAATGTTGTGTTATCACAAATTCTGAAATTGCACTTAATTGTATTATGCCAAAAATTAAACGATATAAAAAACAGTATAATGTTACGGATATGATTCATTTTACATCTCCTAACATATATGATGTAATGAGTAAATGCGATACTGTATTTATATATGATATTCCTACAAAGCAAAAGGTTCTTTTTACAGAATATTGCTATGCTAATGGCAAAAACGTATATTCAAGCTTTGAAATATCTGATGTTGTGTTAATGGGCGGCAAATCAGTTTTGCTTGATGATAAGCCATTGGTTTCATCAGTTATTCGTGATTTGACTTTTGAACAACGTTTTGTTAAAAGGTTGATGGATATTGTAATTTCTTTAATTGGTATTATTGCTTTTGGCCCAATTATGTTGTTTGCTGCAATTCTTATTAAATTAGAAGACGGCGGAAGTATTTTATTTCGTCAAAAGAGAGCAACTAAGGGCGGAAAACTTTTCAATGTATTGAAATTCCGCACAATGACAGAAGTCGACAGCAAAAACGTTTCTGCCGAAGAGGGCGATAAAAGAATCACTAAGGTTGGAAAATACTTAAGAAAATTCCGAATTGATGAAATGCCTCAGTTCTTCAATATTCTTATTGGTGATATGAGTGTTGTTGGCCCTCGTCCTGAAATGGTAGAAAATGTTAGCCGATATACCGCTGAATTACCTGAATTTTCGTACAGATTAAAGGTTAAAGGTGGACTAACAGGGTATGCTCAGATTGTCGGTAAATACAACACATCACCGAAGGATAAATTAGTTCTTGACCTTATATATATTGAGAAGTATAGTTTATGGCTTGACCTTAAATTAATTCTACAAACAGTTACTGTTATTTTTAAAGCAAGTGACAGTACAAAAGGTTTTG
>JAZSHP010000005.1:0-66517 GCA_045533355.1 Candidatus Fimenecus sp. | reverse complement strand
AAAACAGTTTTGTTAATTGTAAATAAAGATAGTGCTGAAAAAAATAAAAAATACAAACAAGAACATTGGAAACAATGGCAGAAAGTAGATAAAGATAGGATTGACGATGCAGAAAAGAAAAAAACACTTGTAGAGAAACCTAAAAAGAACACTAAAACAAACAGATTATGGACGGTTGAAATGAAAATGGAGATTATAGAGAAACATCTATTTGAAAAAATACCACAAAAAGTTTTAGCTGAAGAATACAATGTTGATAAGGGGGCTATAAGCAGATGGGTTAGCACATATAAACAATATGGAAAATCTGCATTAGAAGATAAGAGATTTAAAACAAAATAATATAAAGCACAATGAGGGAAACATAAATGAATTATAAGGATGTAATTATACCTGAAAAAATTGAAAATTATAAAGAACAACATAGGATAATGTATATTACTTTAAATTCAATTATTTTTGATATATCTTTTCTTGAAGCGTGTGTTGAATTGCAAGATAACGAATTGAATAATGATTGGATAACAATAAAAATATTGCACAAAAATATATTTGAAAATCTTGTTTTAAAAATTTATAAATGTTTTTTTGATAATAGTGGAACGGATTCTACTAATATTTTAAGATTTAAAAATAATGTGGTTCGAAAATTCTTGAAAAAAGAATATAGAAGAGATGTTATAGAACAGATTAATAATATTTCTCTTCCTACCGATTTCATCAACAGACAAGAGCAATTAAGAGATAATATTTTTTCTATAAGAAAAGATTTTGTTGCTCATAGATTGTTGCAAACAAATGACAATGCTATAGTAGATTTAAATGAAATTAAAATGATGTTTGAATATGGATGTAATTTATTTCATGTATTAAGTTTTGAGCCACAAGATTTCTATTCGTTTATAGAAGGTGATGGGTATGATTTTTTTAAAGAAATAAATTACACGTATAAATCTGTTCGCAAATTCATAAAAACAAGTTTTCTTACTTCAAATTATATTACAAAAATAGATTGTCAATTTGATGATTATTGTGATGAAACTATAAAAAGACGACTTCAAACAATAATTGATGACTTAAATACTAATGGAGAATAAATATTATATAACAAAAAATCCCAAGATTATAAATTTTTCTTGGGATTTAACTTATTTATAAATAGTAAATCAAAAAGTTTTGGCAGAGGAATACGATGTTGATAAGGGTTCTTAAGCCAATGGGTTAGCACTTATAAAAATTGGGAAGTTATCATTTGAAGATAAAAGGATTAAATCAAAATAAAACAAAATATGGTTTTTTGAAAAAATTAAGGGAGAGATAAAGTTTACTGTTCACTAAATCTCTCCCTCAGTCTCACTACCGTTCGACAGCTCCCTCGTCAGAGGGAGCTGTTTTTTATCAATTCGTTTTCATTTAATTTTTCGTGTGCTTATTCAATTACTGTGCAAACATCTTCCAATGCTTTTCTGACCTTATTTCTTGGTTGTTCATCTGCTGAATATCCTGTTGCGATAACAAGTCTTATTTTATCTTCAATTCCGAAATATTCACGGACTTTATCTTCCTCAACCATACCGATAATACAAGTGCCAAGACCTAAATCAGCAGCCTGTAAGCAGTAATGAGCAACTGAAAGGCCAATGTCATTTTCAGCCCATTTCTGGCTGTTTCTAACCTTTTCAATAACAAAAGATTTAAGAGTTGCAGTCTGTTCAGTAACAATTGCAAATGCAGGGCAATTCTGCACAAATTTATTCGCACCGTTTGGCTGAATACAATCTCTGATTTTTTCTGCATTTTCGCCACCGTTTATAATATAGTATTTCCAAGGCTGTGAATTACAAGCAGATGGTGAAAGTCTTGCTGCATCAACACACTTCAAGAGTAAATCTGTATCTACAGGCTCACCGTTATAATTTCTGCAGCTTTCTCTTTTTAAAATTAACTCATTAAACATAAATATTTCTCCTAACTTTAAACTAAACTAATTATACACTATTTTTTATTTGTCTTCAATATTAATTTGTTATAGACTTTTACATAAATCTTTGTTAAAATATAAACAGGTGATATTTATGAATAATGAATCTCTCAACAAAAACAGATTTTTAATGACGGAGCTTTACGAGCTCACAATGGCTAACGGCTTGTTTATGAGTGGTAAGAATGACGAAATCGCGTATTTTGATGTATTCTTCAGAAAAGTTCCCGATAAAGGTGGCTTTGCAGTTTTTGCAGGTCTTTCAAGAATTATCGATTTTATTAAGAATATCTCATTTACCGAGTCTGATTTGGAATATCTTGGGACTCTCGGCTTGTGTGACGAGTTTATTGATTATCTTCGTAATTTTAAATTCGAGTGTGACATCTGGTCTGTACCTGAGGGAACACCTATTTTCCCTAACGAGCCTGTAATTAAAGTAAGAGGACCTATTGTTCAGGCACAGCTTATTGAAACAATACTTATGGTTTGTATGAATCATCAGAGTCTTATTGCTACAAAGGCAAATCGACTTGTCCGTGCTGCAAAGGGTACAAGTGTTGCTGAATTCGGTACTCGTCGTGCTGTTGGCTTTGACTCTGCGTTCTATGGCTCACGTGCTGCATATATCGGTGGTTGCGTTGGTACATCGGGCGTTGTTCAGAGCGAAAAATTCGGTATTCCAACAATGAATACAATGGTTCACAGTTGGGTGCAGATGTTTGATTCTGAATACGAAGCATTCTGCGAATATGCAAGACAGTATCCCGACGACTGCTCACTTGTTGTTGATACTTACGATACAATCCGTTCGGGTGTACCTAATGCAATAAAGGCATTCAATGATGTTTTAGCACCGATGGGCAAACGTCCTGTCAGCATCCGTATTGACTCGGGTGATATCACATATCTTTCTAAAAAAGCAAGAAAAATGCTTGATGAAGCAGGATATCCTGATTGTAGCATTACTGCGTCAAACTCACTTGACGAATATATTATCAATGATATGATTTTGCAGGGAGCAAAGGTTGATTGCTTTATCGTTGGTGAAAGACTTATCAATTCTGCATCAGCACCACTTTTCAGCGGCGTTTATAAATTGAGCGCTATTGAAAAAGACGGTGAAATTATCCCTAAAATTAATCTTTCCGAGAATGTAAGTAAAATTACCACACCTCATTCAAAAATGCTTTACAGACTGTTTGATTGTGATACAGGTAAGGCTATTGCCGATGTGCTTACACTTGAAGATGAAGAAATTGACGAAAGTAAACCTTATACACTCTTTGACCCTGATTTTACATGGAAACGCAAAGAGGTTGAAAACTTTGTTGCGAGAAAAATGCTCGTTCCTGTTTTCCTAAAAGGTGAGTGTGTTTATAAAGAACCGTCAGTTGATGAAATCAGAGATTATTGCTCAGGTGAAATTGATAATCTTTGGGAAGAGGTTAAAAGATTTGAAAATCCTCATACCTATTACGTTGACCTTTCAGAAAATCTCTGGAGAGTCCGTAAAGAGTTGATTGAAGAATATAAAGGAGTTAAGAAATAATGAATATATGGCATGATATTGATTCTTCAAGAATCACACGAAAAGATTTTGAAGCAGTAATCGAAATCAGTAAGGGCAGTAAAATGAAATACGAGCTTGATAAGGAAACAGGTCTTTTAAAGCTTGACCGTGTGCTTCATACATCAACTCACTATCCTGCAAATTACGGTTTTATTCCAAGAACCTTTGCGGACGATAATGACCCGTTGGATGTGCTTGTGCTTTGTTCGGAAAAGATTGAACCGATGGCACTTGTTCGTTGTTATCCAATCGGTGTTATATCCATGGTCGATGGCGGACACGCTGATGATAAGATTATTGCAATTCCTTTTGGAGACCCGACATACAACGTATATAAGGATATAAGTCAGCTTCCTAAACACCTTTATGATGAGATGACTCACTTCTTTACAGTGTATAAAATGCTTGAAAATAAGGACACTGCTATTGATGAAGCAAAGGGTGTGTTAGCAGCAATTGACATTATTGATGATGCAATTGAGGGCTATAAAAAGAGCTTCGAAAAGTAAATAAAAACTATAATTTTACACTCCGTTTTGAGAAAAAACGGGGTGTTTTTTTGTTGCTTTTAGTTGTGCAATATGCACAAATAGGATATGAAAACTTTGTAGAAAAATGCACAAAAGAAATTTTATCTTTTTCTTGATTTTTTTATCGCTATATTGTATAATAAATGCATCGAGTGGGGGAAAATTGCACCCATTTTACACCTGATAGGGTAAATAGACAAAAAATAACTAAGAAAGGAATGGATAAAAATGTCTTTTATAAGCTTGTATTTTCATAGTATGGACTCCAAGAATCGTTTGTTCATTCCTGCGAAGTTCCGTGACCAGTTGGGCGAGAGATTTTTCGTGATGCCCGGTGCTGAATCCAATCTTTTTGTTTACCCGCAGGAAACTTTTGAAGAGATTGCAGAACAGTACAGAAGAACTCACAGAAGTCTTAAGGAACAAAGAGACTTCTTCAGCAATGTTGTTGAGGCAAGTGTTGATAATCAGGGTCGTATTACTCTTGACAGCAGATTTGTTGAACATGCTGAACTTGTGAAAGAAACTGCAATTGTCGGTGCCGGACGAAGAATTGAAATCTGGCCTATGGAGAAATTCAAGATTACTCAGACAAGCACTAAGGATGCAATTGACTTCTCCGAAGAAATTGAGTGGTAACGGAATATGGAATTTTCACACATTTCAGTTTTGTTTGATGAAACAATAGAATCACTCAACATTAAAAAAGATGGTTTCTATGTTGATTGTACCTGTGGTGGAGCGGGGCATTCAAGAGCAATCCTTGAGCACATCCCGGACGGTGTTCTTGTTGCTATTGACCGTGACCCCGACGCCATTCAGGTAATTACCGAGAGAATCGGTAATATGCCTCAGGTTCAGATAGTCAATGATAATTTCAGTAATATAAAAAACATTTTAAACGGAAGACAGGCGGATGGAATTCTTGCTGACCTGGGAGTCAGCTCGTTCCAACTCGACACTCCTGAAAGAGGTTTTTCTTTCCATCACGATGCTCCTCTTGATATGAGAATGAGCAAGGCGGGAAAAAGTGCTTACGATGTTGTGAACGGATATTCCGAACAAGAACTTTTCAATGTAATCACTCGTTATGGTGAAGAAAAGTTTGCAAGAGGAATTGCTAAGAACATTGTAAAGGCAAGAGAAACTAAAAAAATTGAAACAACATTGGAACTTGCAGAGATTATCAGGGATTCGGTTCCTGCAAAGTACAGACGTGACGGTCACCCTGCAAGAAAAACATTTCAGGCAATCAGAATTGAAGTGAATGATGAGCTTTCAACACTCAGTCAAGCGGTCGAGGATATGTTCCGTAGCCTTAAGGTTGGCGGAAGGCTTTCGATAATCACTTTCCATTCGCTTGAAGACAGAACAGTGAAAGAAAAGTTTCGCGAGTTTACTGTGGGGTGTACTTGCCCTAAGGAGTTTCCGGTTTGTGTTTGTGGGAAAACTCCCGAAGGAAAAATCATCAATAAGGGCTTGTCAGCAAAACAGTCGGAGCTTGATGTGAACAACAGAAGCAGGAGTGCGAAACTTCGTACTATAGAAAAATTAAGGTAAAGGAAGAAAGATATGGCGCAGCAGAACAGAAGTGCATACAACAGAAATGCATACAATACAAATGCTTATAATACATATAATAATTACAACGGAAGTGCGAGACCGGTTACTTATAATAGCTCTGCAGCACCAAAAATTAAGCCTGCTCCACAGAAAAAGCCTAATCTTACACTTATTCAGAGAACAAGAAGAACTGCTGCTCAGGTTCGTCAGCAGACAGCTGTTGATACAAAAAGAACACTCAAGGTTATGGTTGTATCAATTACCGTTTTATTGTTTATGGCACTTGCTATTTTCAGTCGTGTACAGCTTGACGAGGTTAATCGTGAAATCAGTGCGGTTGAAAACAAAATGGAACTTGCAAATAGTGAATCAATCAGAATCAATAACGAATTAAATGCAATAATGTCTATCAATAATGTTGAGGATTATGCA
Organism: Candidatus Fimenecus sp.; assembly: GCA_045533355.1. Taxonomy (GTDB): domain Bacteria; phylum Bacillota; class Clostridia; order Oscillospirales; family Acutalibacteraceae; genus Fimenecus. The sequence goes on along the minus strand of JAZSHP010000005.1, from coordinate 60,438 downwards.
GTTAACGAGCTTGGCATGGTCAAGATTCAGGAACATCAGGTTGTTTATGTAGATTTGTCAGACAGTGACTTTGTTGCAAAGGTTGATGGTAAAAACATCGATACACCAAAGGTAATAAATGAACAGTAATCATAATATATTTATATTGAAACAGGGGAGAGTTTTGGCGTTTTGCCATTAACTCTCGTTGTTTTTATTAAAAACTAATTCACAGACAAGGAGTGTGACAAAAATGAATAGTAAAAAACCTACAAAAGAGATGGGAAATCGTTCTTTCAGGGCATTTATTATCTTTTGCGTTGCATTACTTGCCATAATCGGAAATCTTTTCTGGATTCAGGTTGTTAAAGGTGAAGAATATCGTCTCAAGGCAGAAAGAAATCAGTTGAGTGATACTGTGATTGCTGCCAACAGAGGTACAATCTATGATTCCAACATGAAGGTTATTGCACAGAGCGCATCTGCATGGTTGGTTTATATTAATCCGTCAAAAATAACCACCGATGAGCAAAAGAATTTGCTTGTCGATGGTTTTGTCAGCATTTTTGAGCTTGACCGTGAGACTGTTGAGAAAAAGGTTAATCGTCAACAGAGCGGTTATGAAAAAATCATAGGTAAAATTGATAATAACAAAAAGAAAGAGCTTCAGGAGTATCTTGAAGCGCATAAGGACCAGAAGCTTGGTACAATAGTTGGTATTGACCCTGATACAAAGAGATATTATCCTCTTGGTTCTTTTGCTTCAACAATTATCGGCTTCACAGGCTCTGAGGATATCGGACGTTCAGGTCTTGAGCTTAAGTACAATAACGAGCTTACCGGTGAGGCAGGAAGAATTATTACTGCAAAGAATGCTCTTTCAGGTGATATGCCCAATGATTACGAAACAACATACGATGCAAAACAGGGCTACAGCCTTGTGCTCACAATTGATGAGGTAATTCAGTATTATCTTGAACAGCAGTTGGCTCAGGCAATCAATGAAACACAGTCAAAATATGCATACGGTATTGTAATGGACGTAAAAACAGGTGCAATTCTCGGAATGTCAACAATGCCTGACTATAATCTGAATACACCGTACGAAATTCATTCGGATGCTGTGCTTAAGCAGATTGCAGCAATTGAAGATGAAAAAGAAAGAGCAGAAGCAGAAACAAATGCTTTATATTCTCAGTGGAGAAACAGAACAATAACGGATACATACGAGCCCGGCTCAGTTTATAAGCTCTTTGTTGCGGCAGCAGCACTTGAAGAGGGTATTATAACTCCTTCATCAACATATCATTGTACTGGTTCAATCAAGGTTGCAAACTATTATCAGAATTGTTTCAATCACAAGGCTCACGGTACACAGACAGTATACGAGTCATTACCTAATTCTTGTAATACATTCTTTATCACAATGGGACAGAGAATGGGAAAAGCAACATTCTTTAAGTATTTTGAAGCCTTTGGCTTTACTGATGTAACAGGAATCGACTTGCCGTCAGAGGCAAAACCGGTTGCGGGAAAATCTTATTACGAGTTAGACAGAATGGGTATTGCAGAGCTTTCTTCTGCATCATTCGGTCAGACCTTCCAGGTTACTCCTATTCAGATGATTACTGCAGTTGCTTCTTTGGGTAACGGTGGTAAGCTTATGACACCTTACGTGGTTTCAAAGGTTCTCGATGAGGACGGAAATATTGTTTCGGAAACTCAGCCGGTTGTAAAAAGACAGGTTATCTCTGAAAAAACAGCGGATATAATGACGGATGCAATGGAACAGGTTTGTGTCTGGGGTACAGCAAAGAATGCTTATGTTGCAGGTTATCATATTGCGGGTAAAACAGGTACAAGTGAAAAAATCGGTGCTAATGCCAAGGATGAGAATATTGCTTCTTTTGCAGGATTTGCACCTGCCGATAATCCTCAGATTGCTGTGCTTATAGCACTTGACGAACCTCAGTATTATTCAACAGGTGGTTCGGGTGCAGCTCCGGTTGCAGGTAGAATTTTTGAAAACATACTTGCATATCTGAATGTTGACCCTGAATACAGTGACAAGGAAATAGATGATAAAACAGTAACTGCTCCTAATCTTATCGGTAAAGCAGCAACTGATGTAAGAGCCCTTGCAAACGGATTCACAGTTAAAATTGTGGGTGAGGGTAAGACAGTAATTTCACAGATGCCGACTTCTAACCAGTCAATGCCAAAGGGTGGCGTGATTGTGGTATATACAGAAGAAAACGCAGAAAGACAGAAGGCTGTTGTGCCTGACCTTTCAGGACTTACCTTGACAGAAGCAAATAAGATTGCAATCAATGCGGGCTTCAACATAAAGATTGCGGGTGCTACTCAGGGTGCAACTCAGATGTTGTCCTACAAACAGAGTATTCCTAAGGATTCTGAGCTTGAGGTCGGTTCGGTAATCACTGTTTATTTCCGCTCAAGTGAAATTATTTCTGACTAATGTATAAATAATAATTTAATAGAGGTAAAACAATGAAACTTTCTTCACTTCTTAAGGGTGTGAAAACACAGGATGTTTTTGAAGAAAGGGAAATTGAAAGAGTAACGGATAAGGATAATGAGAATTTAAAAAATGCATTGTTTGTCTGTGTGGACGGTAAAAGCTGTGACGGTCATTTTCTTGCAAAGAAGGCCATTGAGTGCGGTGCTGTTGCAGTTGTCACAAGCAAAGACCTGAACCTACCGCAACAAATAATAGTTGATGACACAAGAAAGGCATTGGCTGTTATTGCATCAAATTTTTATGATAATCCTTCAAAAAAACTTAAAATAATCGGTGTCACAGGAACAAACGGAAAAACATCAACAAGCTTTTTTGTCAAGAATATTCTTGATTTTATGGGAATTAAATGCGGAATAATCGGAACCATAAAGAATTGTTGGGATACAGAGGAAACAGAGTCAACTTTCACAACACCTGAACCAATGGAATTGCATAGGTTACTGAATGAAATGGTGAAATCAGGTTGTGAGTATTGTGTTATGGAGGTTTCTTCCCAGGCTCTGAGTCAGAATCGAGTTTATGGTATTGATTTCTGTGCATCGGCAATTACAAATATAACTCCTGAACACCTTGATTATCATGAGTGCATGGAGAATTATATAGATGCAAAGCTTGAACTTTTCAAAAAATCTCAATTTGCTTGTGCGAATATAGATGACAGTATAATTGCAAAGAATCTTGACAGAATAAACTGTAAAAAAATTACATATTCTGCTCTTTATGACAAAGCGGATTATACAGCAAAAAATATTATCTGTAATGAAAACGGAATACAATACGAATTTGTGGGACTTGACTGCATAAGCAGAATCAAATCGGATTTGTTTGGTAGATTTACAGTTTACAACACCTTGTGTGCAATAAGTATTTTATTGAATCTCGGTTTTCATATAGAAAAAATATCACAGGCAATTTCACAACTTCCTCCTATAAAGGGCAGAGCAGAAATTGTGAAAACACCGAGAAACTATACTGTGATGATAGATTATGCCCACACTCCCGACGGATTAAAGAATATGCTTTCTTCACTTCGGGAAATCACAACGGGAAGAATAATTCTGGTTTTTGGTTGTGGCGGAGACAGAGATAAATCAAAACGTGCCGAAATGGGAAAAATTGCAGGTGAGTTTGCTAACTATACCGTTGTCACGAGTGATAATCCACGCACAGAAAATCCTTTGCTTATAATAAATGATATTTTGTGTGGCATGGAAAAATCAAAAGCACGTATTGCAGTTATAGAAAATCGTCGTCAGGCAATAGAATTTGCTCTGAAAAAAGCAAAAAAAGGCGACATAGTGCTCCTTGCAGGTAAGGGACACGAAACTTATCAGATAATTGGGGAAAATAAAATTCCCTTTGATGAAAGAGAAATAATAAACGAATATTTCGGGAGAAAAAAATGAAGTTAAAAGTGACAGAAATAGCAAAAATGCTTGGACTTGAAAACGAATCACAAAATTTAATAACTCGTGTTTCAATTGATAGTCGTGATGTGGATGAAAATACACTCTTTTTTGCAATCAAGGGTGAAAGATTTGACGGACATGACTTTGTAAAGGATGTGGCAGAAAAAGGTGTTGGTGCTGTTGTTTGTCACAGAGAAGTGGAATGTTCAGCTCCTGTAATATATGTTGAGGATACAAAAGAAGCATTCCTTCGCTTTGCTACTGAATACAGATGCTCCATTGACGGACTTACAGTAATCGGACTTACCGGCAGTGTAGGTAAAACCACAACAAAGGAAATGGTTGCCTGTGTTATGGAGCAGAAGGGTGAAACCCTTAAAACCGAGGGTAATCTTAACAATGAAATCGGTGTTCCGAGAACACTTTTCCGCCTTGAAAAAACAACAAGAAATGCCGTAATTGAAATGGGTATGGACGGTGCAGGACAGATTACCGTGCTTACAAAATGTGCAAGACCTGATTGTGCGATTATTACTAATGTGGGTGTTTCTCACATTGAAAATTTAGGGTCACGAGAAGGAATTTTACAAGCAAAGCTTGAAATTCTTCAGGGTCTTAAAAAAGGTGCAACACTTTTCCTTAACGGTGATAATGATTTGCTCAGTACAGTTAAAACTGATGATTATAAGGTTGTTTTCTTTGGCATTGAAAATAAAAACTGTGATGTTTTAGCAGAGGAAATCAAGGAAATCGGACTTGCAACAGAGTTTGTTGCCGTAAAAGGTGATTTAAGACAGAAAATCACTATTCCGACAGTTGGAATTCACAATGTTTATGATGCTTTAACTGCTTTTGCAGTAGGCCTTGAATATGAGATTTCTCCTGAAGATATTGCAAAAGGTCTTCAGAATTATGTTCCGTCAGGAATGAGACAAAGAATCAAGGAAGTAAACGGGATAACAGTTATTGAGGATTGCTACAACGCAAGTCCCGATTCACAGAAAGCAGGACTTAACTCACTTTGTAAGATTGCCAAAGGCAGAAAAATCGCAGTTCTCGGTGATATGCTCGAGTTGGGAAGCTATAGTGAAACAGCCCACAGAAATGTTGGTAAATATGCTGCCGAATGTAAGGTGGATGCACTTTATACTTATGGTAAGCAGTCAGAATTTATGGCAGATACAGCAAGGGCTGAGGGATTGACAAAGGTTTTCTCTTTCACAGATAAAACTGAATTGACAGAAGCTCTTTTAGGTGAAATAAAAGAAGGCGACACACTTTTGTTTAAAGCGAGTCGCGGTATGAAGCTTGAAGAAGTTTTCCAAAAAATTTATGAACAGTGGGATGTTAAATAAGGAGTTGTGGTTATGAATATTTATGTAGCATTAGGTGCAACGGCAGTTTTAAGTTTTCTTATCGCATTTTTATTGGGATTTGTTCTTATTCCATGGCTTCGAAAATTAAAATTCGGTCAGACTATTCTTGATATCGGTCCTGCATGGCATAAATCAAAGCAGGGTACACCTGTTATGGGTGGTATAATGTTCATTATAAGTACAATAGCTTCTGTAGCTTGTGTTCTTGTAACAGACCATTTTATGGGTGGAAACCTTTTCGCAAGTGAACACGCTTTGCCGGATACATTAAAGGTAAAACTTGTTGCAGGTATTATTCTTGCAGTAGGACTTGGACTTGTAGGCTTTGCTGATGACTATATCAAGGTTGTTAAAAAGAGAAATTTAGGTCTCACAGAAATTCAGAAAACAATTCCACAGGTAATTATAATCATCGGTTATCTTGTGGCTCTTTATGTAAATGGTCTTACATATATTCAGATTCCTTTCGTTGGTGCAGTTGACCTTAAATGGTTCTTCTGGCTCTTCGGAATCTGCGTAATTTACGGTGCAGTTAATGCGGTTAACTTTACTGACGGTGTTGACGGTCTTTGCGCAAGTGTAACATCAGTTGCAGCAATAGCATTCTGCATAGCTGCTCTTATGACAAAATTCTTCGGTATAAGTATTCTTGCAGCAGCTCTTGCAGGCGGTTGTTTAGGTTACCTTATCTGGAACTACTATCCTTCAAAGGTTATGATGGGTGATACAGGCTCAATGTTCCTTGGCGGTATGGTAGTAGCTCTTGCATTTGCAATCGATTGTCCTATTATCCTTGTTCTTTTCGGTATAATTTATGTAATTGAGGCAGTTTCAGACCTTATCCAGATTGGATATTTCAAGGTAACACACGGAAAGAGATTCTTTAAAATGGCTCCAATTCACCATCACTTTGAAATGTGTGGTTGGAAAGAGCGTAAAATCGTTACAGTATTTACTCTTGTGAATATGATTGGTTGTGCAATAGGACTTGCACTTTATTGGTTTGGTATAATTAAAAAATAATTACAAATAATTTGTTAAACAGGTGGTGAGAAAATGGCAACAAGACAGAATGTAAAAAAGAAAAAATCCTTGGTAAATTCACTTTTCGCAAAGGGCTCAATTGATATTCCATTCTTTATAATACTTATGTCAATTGTGACAATCGGTCTTATAATGCTGTTTTCCGCAAGTTACACCTACAGCTATTATAACAGAGGAAGCAGTACACAGATTTTCTCACGACAGATGATATTTGCGGTACTTGGCTTTGTGGCAATGATGGTCATATCAAAGATTGATTGTGTTAATTTCAGATATGTCACATTGATTGTTGGCGGTGTCTCGTTGTTATGCCTTCTGTTAGTTCTTGTTTTGCCGGAATACAAACCGGGCTTCAAGCGTTGGATTAACCTTGGATTCACAACCTTCCAGCCATCAGAAATTGCAAAAATTGCTCTTATTATGATACTTGCCTTGTTGATGGAAAGGTATCACAATGAGCTCAAGGGCAAAGAACCAAGTGAAATGGGACTTTGTAAAAAAATTGATATGATGAGTGACGGCAGAGTTATAATCACCAAATCAACAACAACACTTTTTGGATTAGTCGGAATAATCGGTGTTTTTGCCGGTCTTGTTTATCTTGAACATCACGTTTCGGGTACAATTCTTATGTTGGCACTTGGAGTCACCATGCTGTGGTTAGGTGAGGTCAGAAAACAATGGTTTGTAATAGGAATTATCGTAGTTGTCGTTGCAGCAGTTGTGCTCATAGCAAATCCGAAAATTCTTCAGGAATATGCGGGTGAAAGAATTGTTGCCTGGCTTGATAAGGACTATTCACCTATGGGTGCTCGTTGGCAGACAAATAATTCACTTTACGCAATCGGCTCAGGCGGATTTTTGGGAACAGGTCTTGGGCAGTCAAAACAGAAGCATCTTTATGTTTCTGAACCACAGAATGACTTTATTTTCTCAATTGTATGTGAGGAATTAGGCTTTGTGGGTGCAGTTGCAATTATAGTTCTTTTCGCATTACTTATATATCGCGGAATTAAAATCGGAATGAGAGCAAAAGACCGTTTCAGTGCATTGCTTGTAATGGGCATTGTGTTCCAGGTTGGTATTCAGGTAGCACTCAACATTGGTGTTGTAAGTGACTTGTTGCCAAACACAGGTATTTCTCTTCCGTTCTTCTCGGCAGGTGGTACATCCCTTGTTATTTTACTTGCTGAAATGGGAATGGTGCTTTCTGTCTCAAGAAGTGTAAATAAACGAGACTGATAAACACAAAAAATTATGAAAAGGAGTGATTAGTGTGAGAGTAATGTTTGTTGCAGGTGGAACAGGTGGTCATATTAACCCTGCTGTTGCTGTGGCAACTGAAATCAGAAGACTTGACCCATCGGCTGAAATTCTTTTTGTGGGAACAGAAGGCAGAATGGAAACACAAATCGTTCCAAAAGCAGGATTTCCTATCAAAACAGTTAAGATGAACGGTTTCTGCCGTAAAAAAACAATCAAAGGCTTAATTGAAAATATAAAAACTGTAATGCTAACTTTAAAGGCATCTTCAGTTGCAAAGAAGATTATCAAAGAGTTTAATCCCGATGTGGTTGTAGGCTTTGGCGGTTATGTTACAGGTCCTGTGCTTAAAACAGCTGCAAAAATGGGCATTAAAACTGCAATTCATGAGCAGAACGCTTTTCCGGGTGTTGCAAACAAAGCCCTTGCTAAAAAAGTTGACAAGGTAATGCTTACATCCATTGAAGCGGAAAAATATATGAAATGTAAAAATCCTCCGGTTGTAACAGGTCTTCCTGTAAGACGCGAAATTATAAAGGCTGACCGTGATTTTTCCCGTGCTTCTCTTGGCGTTCAGAACAATGATATGCTTGTGCTTTCAATGGGTGGCTCATTGGGTGCAAACGCCATTAACAACGCAGTTGTTGAAATGCTTGAAATACTTAAAGATGAAGACAATATAAGATTTTTACACTCAACCGGCAAATACGGAAAATGGGTGGGAGATAAGCTTAAAGAGAAGAATATTTCCTACGGAAACTCAACAAATATTGAAATTCGTGAATACATAGACAATATGGATGTCTGTCTTTCAGCTTGTGATTTGGTAATAAGCCGAGCAGGTGCAAGTTCAATTTCTGAAATTGAGGCACTCAAAAAGCCTTCAATCCTTGTGCCGTCACCAAATGTTGCAGAGAATCATCAGTTCCATAATGCTATGGCGCTCGCCAAGAATGACGGTGCAATCCTTATCGAGCAGAAGGACCTTGACGGTCAGAAGCTTGCCGATAAAATTCTTGAACTTAAAAATGACAGAGCAAAGCTTAGTAAAATTTCTGAAAATGCAGGAAAAAATGCTAAGACAAATGCTCTTTCTGAAATTTGTAAGATAATTACATCACTTTGATAAATAACAGTTTTCACACAAACAGCATAGTATGTGATATATTGTAAAGGGCGTGTGAAAATTGAATAAAATAATTGTTAAGGGCAGAAATAAACTTAACGGAGAAATTCCGGTTCAGGGAGCAAAAAACAGTGTCCTGCCGATTCTTGTGGCAACTCTGCTGATTGAGGGTGTTTCTGTTATACATAATTGTCCATATCTTTCCGATGTGGATGCAACAGTTAAAATTTTACGATATCTGGGCTGTATTGTGAACCGTGAAGGGCACACAATAACAGTTGATTCAACAAATGTTGAAAAATTTGATGTCCCCGATGACCTGATGAGAGAAATGCGTTCTTCAATTGTTTTTCTCGGAGGTATAATGGGAAGAATGGGCAGAGCAGTGCTGTCAACCCCGGGCGGTTGTGAAATAGGGCTAAGACCTATTGACCTGCATTTGTCTGCTATGGAGCAATTCAGTGCCACAGTCAAAACTGAAAACGGCTTTATTGATTGCTCTGCAAAGGAAAAGGGGCTAATTGGTACTAAGATTACTCTTGCTTTTCCCAGCGTAGGTGCTACTGAAAATATAATTCTTGCAGCAACACTTGCCAAGGGCATGACAGTGATTTCTAATGCTGCCCGTGAGCCGGAAATAAGTGATATGGCTGATTTCCTTAATCGTTGCGGAGCAAAAATTTACGGTGCAGGTGACAGTACAATTACAATAGAAGGTGTTTCTTCGTTGCATAGTGCTGAGCATACAATATTGCCTGACCGAATTGTAGCCTCCACATATATGATAGGTGCTGCTATGACGGGTGGAAAAATCACTTTGAAGAACATAATTCCGTCACATATCGGACCGATTATTCAACCCTTGCGGGAAGCGGGTTGTCACATAACGGTAAACGGCAGAAACGTAACACTTGTTGCACCAAATCATCTTAAACGAATACGGATGATTCGCACAATGCCACATCCGGGATTTCCCACAGATGTTCAGGCGCAGATGATGGCTCTGACCACAGTTGCCGAAGGAACAAGTGTCTTTGTAGAAAATATATTTGAAAGTCGGTTTAAGCATATCGGTGAGCTTCTGCGATTTGGTGCTAAAATCAGTGCCGAGGGCAGAATGGCAGTTGTTGAGGGTGTAAAGGCTCTTAACTGTGCCAATGTTAAAGCCACGGATTTGCGAGGTGGCTCTGCTATGATTTTAGCAGGACTTTGTGCCGACGGGATAACAGAAATATCCGAAATACACCATATCGACAGAGGATATGAGGAACCGGAAAAAGTACTTGGTTTATTGGGTGCGGATATAAAAAGGGTGAATTACGATGAATACTCGAAAACCTAATACAAATCAACGTGTTCAGCTTTCAAATAATGAAAGAATCGTTCAACGAACTAATCTTCGCAGACGTAAAAATAAAAGAAAGAAGCTTATCATTCGTATGGTGCTCGGACTGACAATTTTTATTGTCGGTACAGTTCTTGCTTTGACCTTGTTTTTTAATATAAATACTATCAAGGTAACCGGAGATACTGTTTATGCAGCAACGAATATTATAGAGGTGTCAGAGGTTGCCGAGGGTGATAATCTGATATTCCTCTCAGAGAAAAAGATAAACGAAAAGATAACAAAAGAATTGGCTTATGTAAGCTCTGTAAATATTAAAAGGCGTTTACCGTCAACTCTTGAGATAGTAATCACAAAAGCCAATCCGTATATGGCAATTATGTCGGATGGATATTACACTCTTCTTGATAACAGCGGTAAGGTTCTTGAACAGGGACTTGAAACAGTTGGTGACAATATTATTATTGTGAATCTCGGAGAAATTGAGTCCGCAAAATTGGGTGAAACAATCGTACTTAAAAACGAAAAGATTCACAGTAAAATCAAAGATTTAATCGATGAACTTGAAAATTTGAATTTTAAGGAAATAACAAATATTGACTTATCCGATATTCATAACATAAAAGTTGTTTATCAGGGAAGAATAACTCTTGAATTGGGTGAGACGAGTAAGGATGCATTAGGCTCTAAGCTTGCTCTCGGTCAGGCTGCAATTGAGAAACAGAATGAAGAAAATGAGCTTTATCGCGGCACAATCAACCTTACGGTTGAAGGTAAAGGATATTGGTCAGAAGAGGTTTCAACAACTGCACCGGCTGTTGCTCCCGAGCCTGTAGAAAACGAGGAAAAGCAGGAAAAACCTCAGGAAGAAACCACAAAAAAAGAAGAATAATCTTTCAAAGCAATCCATAGGTAATATAAATTTAAAAAAACTATAAAAAAATTGTTAATTTTATAAAAAAAGTAAAAAAATATATACAATATATATTGCAATTATTTTTTAATAATGTTAAAATAACCTATAACTATAAAATCAATAGGTGTGAAAATATACATAGGAGGATGTTAAAATGGCATTCGAAATTGATAATCAGTATCAGGACATCGCAAACATTAAAGTTATCGGCGTTGGTGGCGGCGGCGGAAACGCAATTGACCGTATGGCAAAATCAGGCATTACAGGTGTTGAACTTGTAGCTATCAACACAGACCAGCAGGCTCTTAATCGTTCACTTGCTAACTCAACACTTTCAATCGGCCAGAAGGTTACTGCAGGCCGTGGTGCAGGTGCAAAACCGGAAATCGGACAGAAATCAGCAGAAGAAAGCCGTGACGCTATCGTTGAAAAGCTCGACGGTGCTCAGATGGTATTCGTTACAGCCGGTATGGGTGGCGGAACAGGAACAGGTGCTGCTCCGATTATTGCTGAAATTGCAAAGGACAGAGGTATCCTTACAGTTGGTATCGTTACAAAGCCTTTCGCATTTGAAGGTAGTCACAGAATGAAGCAGGCTGAAGCAGGTATCGCAGAACTTGCACAGCATGTTGACTCTCTTATCGTTATTCCTAATGAAAGACTTAAGTATGTTTCAGAGCAGAAGATTACTTTTGCTAACGCCTTCAGCATTGCTGACGACGTTCTTCGTCAGGGTGTTAACTCAGTTACAGACCTTATTACAATGCCGGCATTCATCAACCTTGACTTTGCTGACGTTACTTCAGTTATGAAGGATGCAGGTCATGCTCATATGGGTATCGGTCGTGCAAGTGGTAAGGATAAGGCTGAAATGGCTGCTAATGCTGCTATCTCCAGCCCACTTCTTGAAACAACAATCACAGGTGCTAAGGGTGTTATCATCAGCATCACTGCTTCTGCTGACATCACTCTTGAAGATGTTGACACAGCAGCAGGTATTGTTCGTGCACAGGCTGCTGAAGATGCAAACATCATCTTCGGTGTTGCTTTCGACGAAAAGCTTGACGACGAAATGATTGTTACTGTTATTGCAACAGGTTTTGGTCTTGATTCTAACGGCGTTGCTAAGAAACCATCATACAGCTCATCAGTTGAAGATATCAGCTCAAACAGCGGTAGCTTCGGTGCAGATGATGATATGGGTGACATTCTTGACCTCTTCAAGAGCAGAAGATAATCATTATAAGTGAAAATTTAAGACGGAGTTTGGGGGCATTCAGTTTGGGTTATCCTTTTCTCCGTCTTTTTTATCTTATTACAAGGTGAAATTTATGAAAAGAAATACAAAAATAACAGCGGTGATTTTGTCACTTGTTGTACTTATGACATCTTTTTTCACAATAAGTGCAAGTGCGGCCGATGTTAATTACTCTGTCACAAATGTAAGTGGTGAAAAAGGTGATACAGTAACTGTAAGTGTAAAACTTTCTTCAGCTGTGGAACTCTGGGGTGGTATTGTAAGTCTTCGTTATAATTCATCAGAGTTAGAATATGTAAGTTGCAGTAAAGGTGATGCTGTCAGCTCAGGCAGTCTGAATAACAATGGCTCAGCAGTTACTTTTGCTGGTACATATGATAAAAAAAGCGGTACGGTATTTACAGTTAAGTTTAAAATTCTTAAAGGTTCAGGTACATCAGCATTGACTCTTACAAGCAGTGAAAACATTGATGCTGACGGCAAAACTCATTCTTGTGCAGTTTCAAACGGTACAGTTACAGTTTCAGCCGGAAAAATGGGCGACGTAAATGAGAATGGACTTGTAACAAGCATTGATGCAAGATATGTTCTTCAGTATGTTGTCGGAGACAAAGAGCTCACTGACAGTCAGTTAGCAGTTGCAGATATGAACGGTGACGGAAATGTAACAGCAATTGATGCTCGTAAGATATTAGAAATGGTAGTTGCCTGAAAAATTTAAAAATGTATTATGCATCTTCAACTTATGAAGGTGCATTTTTTTGTGCTATCTTACAAAAAAAATTGGTTTTATTGACAACAGAAATCGTTTGTGCTATATTGCAGAAATAATCGGGTAATAGTATTCATTTGTAATCTACTCTATTAAAAAGTGGATTTTTTTAATGGGAAATTGCTCAATTGAAGGGGTATAAATATTACCTTGAAATCTGAAAAACAGACATAAAAACAAAGGACAGAGGGGATAAATATGGCTGCAAACAATTACCAGAGTCGTTATGCACAGTTAGTTTTCTTTGACCGCGGTAACGAAATCAAAAGTGTACTGATTAATCAGCCACAGGTAACGATAGGCAGAAGAAAACCGGGGAATAAGTGTGATGTTTTACTTGATTCCGAGCTTGTTTCATCACAACACGGAATATTTAACTACTATCGTGGGGAATATTACTATACTGATTGTGTAAATGTAAACGGTACATTTCTTAATGGTAAGAAAATTCCGAAAGAGCCTAATATGTCGTCAAGAGCACAAAAATTGCGTGATGGTGATATTCTTACAATCGGTGTGAACTCTGTTACAGGGGACAAAACTGTTAACATTCTCTTTTCAACAAGTACAAGAAATGACTATGTCTGGAATGCTTGTTCTTTAACTTCATCACATCCTAAAATCTTAATTGGTAGAGACCCTTCTCAGTGTGATATTGTTTTAGCAGAGCTTTCTGCGTCAAGAAGACATGCTCTTGTTTCAAGGGATTCACAGGGCAAAACCTTCATTACTGACTTAAAGAGCTCCAATGGTACAATCCTCAACGGTTCTTTAATTAAACCGGGTGTGGCAATCCCTTTTAAGGAATATGATACTGTTGTAATCCGTTCCACAAAAATCATAAATCTGAAAACAGCGTTGATTTATTGTACACCAAAGTCAATATATGATGTAAATCCACCTGTTGAAGCTGTACAGAGAGAGAAATCAGTCTGGATTGAGGACAAACCTGTTACAAATCTTCACGATGCACGTTCAAAGTCTGTACAAAATCAGAAATTACCGGCGGATGTTCATGCTCGTCGTGGTGGTGTTGAGCTTCGCGTAGAAAATCTTTCAAGAATTGTTCCTTGCAAGAAGGGTACAGGTATCAATGGCGGAGATAAGAAATACATATTACAGGATGTTTCTCTTACTATTTATCCCGGTGAGCTTGTAGCTGTTCTTGGTGGTTCAGGTGCCGGTAAAACAACACTTATGAACGCAATCAATGGCTTTGAACCTGCAACAAGTGGTACTGTATATTTCAATGGTAATGACTTGTATAAGAATTATCAGGTTTATAAATCACAAATCGGCTATGTGCCACAGCAAGACATTGTTTATGATAATTTGACAATGTTTGATATGTTGGTTTATGTTGCAAAGCTTCGATTACCAAAGGATATTACAAAGGCTGAAATCAATCAGCGTGTAAACGAAGTTTTACAGGCTATGGCACTTGAAAAACAGAAGGATACACTCATCAAAAAGCTTAGTGGCGGACAGAGAAAACGTGCATCTATTGCGGTTGAGTTGATTTCTGACCCATTGTTATTCTTCCTTGACGAACCTACATCAGGTCTTGACCCTGAGGCAGAAACAAATCTTATGAAGCAGTTACAGATGCTTTCATCACAACGAGGAAAGACGATTATTGCAATTACTCATACATTGCAGAATATTCATTTGTTTGACAAGATTATTTTCATGGCACCGGGAGGAAGCTTGTGCTTCTATGGTTCACCAGAAGATGCAAAGAAATTCTTTGAGGTTGACAACCTTTCTGATGCTTACGAGAAAATCTCTCAAGATGTAAATGGGTATGTAAATAAGTACAGAAGTATGGTAATGAAATAATTTTAAAAGATAATCGTTATAATGAGGTGTGTGTTTTGAAAAAAGCAGGATTTATAAGACAAGCAAATGTCTTGATTTCAAGATATTTGAAATTGTTCTTTAATGATAAACAAAATTTAGCTCTTACAATTGCTATCCCTGTGTTGACTATTATTGTTGTTACACTTGTTGCATCAGGTGATATGTTTTGCGGAGAAGTTGATAATCAGATAAACGACGGATATCCTATACTTTCATGGGAATATGTTGAATATGAAGATATTGAGGAATCTGATGAAGACAAAAAGGATAATGTAAAAGAGTGGGATGGTAATTTACCGCAACAGCCACAGCTTATTCCTATGGATAGTGACGGAAATGAGTATTCAATCAACTCACCGGCAGACCTTCAGTTTATTGCAAATGCAAAGGGTGAATGGTTGAAAAAGACCTATTATCTCAACTGCGATGTTGATATGAACGGACATACAATTAAGCCATTGGGTACAAGTAGTGAACCGTTTACAGGTAAATTTGAAGGTAATGGTCATATTATCAGTAACTTTGTTCTTGAAACAGGTGAAGATTGTGTAGGCTTCTTTGGCAGAGTTTCAGGTAAGGATGCTGAAATTAACAATATTGGTATCGAAAACGCAAAAATAGTTGATAAAGGAAACAGTGAGTGCGTGGGTCTTGTGGTAGGTTTCTTGGAAAAAGGCCTTGTTGAAAACTGTTATTCTGTAGATAGTAAGATTGATGTAAAAAGTGATTATGTAGGTGGTATTGTCGGAAACCTCGACGGTGACGATGAGGCAACAGTAAGAAATTGCTACAGCCGTGCCGATATCAAGGTGGACGGAAGATGCGTCGGCGGTATTGTTGGTAGTGTTATTAAGGGCTCCGTGCAGTATACATATTTTGCAGGTACTATTGAATCAAAAAATAGTGATAATGAATATTTTGGTAACATTATCGGTATGGTTGATGACGATGAAATTACCGATACTACATTCAAATGTGTTTACGATAAAGAAATATTATCAGAGTTTTCAGCTATCGGTACTGATGACGGTAAGGGCTTTGACGTTGCCAATCAGGGTGTAGAAGGCTGGAAAACTAAAAAGCTTCAGGAAAATGCTTCACTTATCCGTAAGCTTGAAAAAGAAGTTGATGAGGAAGAGCCTAATGGCGGATTCAAAAATGACGGCGAGCTTGCCGACTTCTCAGGTACTCAGACAGGCTTGTTTATGTTGGTTTGTGTTGCTATTTTCGTTGGTATCTGTAATTCCGTTCAGGAAATTTGTAAGGAAAGAAATATCCTTAAACGAGAATATATGACCAATCTGAGACTCAGCTCATATATTATCTCAAAGCTTGTTGTTCAGGGTATGGTATGTGCTGTTCAGATGCTTGTGGTTATGCTGATTTTCTCAATATCTGTTCGGGATAAGGTTTATCCTACAACAGGTGTGATACTTCCAAGCTCAGCACTTGAAGTTTATATTACAATGTTCCTTGTTACATTTGCTTCCGATGCGATTGCATTGTTGATTTCTTCAGTTGTTAAAAACAGCTCTACAGCAAACACATTTATTCCTATTATTCTTATTGTTCAGATTGTTTTCTCAGGTGTTCTTTTTGACCTGGGTGATGCAATGGACAAATTTGCAGGTATTATGATTAGTAAATGGGGAATAGGTGCTCTTGCAGCAACATATAAACTTAACGAAAGCCGTATGGCACTTATGCTTAAAAACCCGGAAATTGCATTACAAATGGGTGACGAAATGACAAGAATAAAAGACTTGTTTGTTTCAACACCGGGTAACCTTGTGGGCATCTGGCTCATTCTTATTGCCTTTGTTGTTGTGTGTGCAATTGCAAGTGGTTTAATACTTACAAGAGTTAAGAAGGACAGAAGATAATAGGACTCGAGCCTAAATGTTACAACTTTTATCCCTTTTATTACATTTCTAGATATTTTTTCCAAACAATGCTATTGTATATACAAGAGAAAAATGTCGTGTAAATAACTTGAGATTACTTTGAAAAGAGGAGAAATCCGGGTGTTCAGAATAGCCTTATGTGACGACAATGTCTACAATATGAAGGAAGTTGAGTCAGCACTTATTACAATTCTTTTTGACCGAACTGAATTTGATATATCAACCTATCAGGATGGTGTGGAGGTTGTTGAGGCAATCAGCAACAACAACTTCTCTGCTGATTTAATTTTCCTTGATATCAATATGCCGAAAATCAATGGTCTTAAGGTTGCAGAATTCATCAGAAAAAACAACCTTGACTGTGACATAATCTTTCTTACGGGAGACAGAGAATATGTTCTCGACGGGTACAAGTATAATGCCTTCGATTACCTGATAAAACCGGTATCTGTCTCGAAATTGCAAAAGACCATTGACCGTTATATATCAAGGTCTGAGAAGATTAATACATTCTTCTATTTTAAGTCCCAGAACAATTATTTGCGTGTGAATGTAAACAAGGTTGAAGCCTTTACAGGTAGCGGAAGAAAGGTAACTGTAATGGCGGAGGGTACGCAGATAAGCTTTTATAAAAAAATTGATGAGATTGAAGCTTCCTTGAGTAATTATAAAAATTTCATACGACCTCATCAGAGCTTCATTGTAAATATGGACCATATAATTCAGTTTACAAATAATAAAATCGTTATGGAATCAGGCCTTGAGGTGCCTATTGCAAAGAACAGGTATCATCAGGTAAGAGAATTATTCAAGGCATATATCAGATTTGATACGATTTAACCATAAACAACAGTCTTTTACTCTTTCTGATTATGAATTTCAGAAAGAAAAAAACGGAGAGTTACCTTAAAATGATTGATTACAGTTATTTAACACTTAATGGCAGTTACCAAATCAACGAGGACAGCGTTGGTTTTGTGAATAAAGAAAATCGTCAGTGCTTCATTTTGGCCGATGGTCTTGGTGGTCATGGTGAAGGTGATGTTGCTTCCAGGACGGCTGTTGCATTTGCACAGAATTATTTCAGCACCTGTGCAGCTATAAATGAAAAAGTAATTGCAGATTGCTTTTCGGGTATTCACGACAAGCTTTTGAGTATGCAGATATCTGAACATACAATAAGAGGAATAAAAACCACCCTTGTAGTTCTGATAATCGAAAATGATGTTGCTTACTGGGCTCATGTGGGTGATTCAAGATTGTACAGATTCAGCCGATTTGCAATTAAAGAACAGACAAAGGACCACAGTGTTCCTCAGATGATGGTGGTAATGGGTGAAATTACACCGGAACAGATAAGGGGAAATCCTGACAGAAATAAGCTTCTCCGGGCATTGGGAATGGAAGGCGAAGCACCGAGAGTGGAAATTCATTATCCGGGTATACCTGTAAAAAAAGGTGACGGATTTTTACTCTGTAGTGATGGTTTCTGGGAATTGCTTTTGGAAAAAGATATGAAGAAAAGCTATATATTTTCCTCAACCTCCTCAGATTGGCTCGAAAAAATGAAAACCATAGTAGAGAAGAATGGTAAAAACAAAAAAATGGATAACTATTCAGCAATTGCAATAAAAATTGTCTGAATGGAAAGGGAGATATAAAATGAATGTAATCAGATGCGAAAACGGACATTTCTATGACAGTGACGCATATGCGGAATGCCCACATTGTGATTCAACAACGGTGAAAACATTCTTTGAAGATATGATGGGTACTGGCTCAACCGATATAAACAGTGAGGTTACCCTGTATGAACAGATTGCAGGTGACCGTGAGCTTGGAAATCAGCTTACTGATATGTATGTTGAAAATGTTGAAGAAAACGAAAAGACAATCGGTTTATCATTTTCACAAGACGGAGTAAATCCTGTGGTAGGTTGGCTTGTTTGTGAGGAAGGACCTGAATATGGCAGAAGCTATTGCCTTTATGCAGGCAGAAACTTTGTCGGTCGTTCGCACAATTCAGATGTTGTAATTTATGATGACCCTGAAATTACACGAAAAAATCATTGCTCAATTGTTTTTGAACCAAAAGAGTGTGTATTCTATCTTGTACCGTCAAGCACTACAGTTTTCAATGGCAAAACCTTGTACGATGCGGTTAAAATCGAAAGTGAAGATACTTTTGAGATAGGTCGTTCAAAATTCCGAATGATTGCTTATTGTAAGAAGGGCAGGGAATGGCAACGATGAAAAAAATCATAACTTTTATCATCTCAGTTATTATTCTTATGTCGATGTTTGTATTTCCCACATCGGCGCTCGATAGTGTAATTATTGAACAGGTTTCACCTGTATTGCCAAGCATTACCGCTACGTTGAAATTCAGGTCGGAAGAAACAGAATCCATCAGTCAGAGTGATATTTTCGCAAAATGGGGCGGAGAAACTCTTACAGTTACTGATTTGAAGAAATATAACAGAAACAGTCATGAGACTACAATATATTTCCTTGTGGATACTTCAAGCTCAATCCCAAGTGCTCACTTCACTGAAATAAGAAAGAAATTATTGAATTACAGTAATAATCTTACTGACAAAGAAAAGCTCGTATTGATTACTTTCGGTTCAAGTATTAAGACAGTCCTTTCCGGTGAAGAAAACAAGGATGCACGAGCAAAAAAAATTCAGGCCTTGAAAAACAATGAAGGTCAGACAAATCTTTATGATGCAGTAAAAAGAGCTGTGGATATGTCACAGTCCGATACAGAAGATAAATGCGAACGTTCATTTGCGGTTGTTGTTTCCGACGGTATAAATGTTGAATACAGTGGCGGAAATACAAGTCAGGAAGTTCGTAATTCTGTATCAGGTCACGGATTGCCAATCTACGCACTCTGTGTCAACGGGACAAGCAACAGTGCTTCTGAACTCGGTTCATTTGCAAGAAACTCAGGCGGTGACGTGTTTGTAGCAAGTGGTTCAGCTTATGTAAGCAAAACCTTTGATAGTTTGGTTGACAGTACAAGAAATGTTTATCTTGTTTCAATGCTCACTGAGTCAAATAAGGGTTCTGACGGTTCAAAGAAAAACCTTATGATAAGAACTAAGGATAAAAGTGCTAATGTTGATGTAAAAGCAACTCGTTGGATAAAGGACGATGAAGCACCAAGGGTTAAGGATATTGAAATATCCGATGACGGAAAAGTATATGTTTACTATTCCGAAAATGTTCTGCATGCTGATAATTATGAGAATTTCACACTCAAGTATGGTGACGGTAAGCAGAAAATCACATTCACAGAAGCAGAGTATGTGTTTACTGATACAGAGTATTACACAATCTTAACACCTAAGATGGAGCTTCCTAAGGCTGATGACTATCAGATTGAAATTTCCAATGTAACTGACTCAGCCAATGAGGAAAACCCAATTGATGTGGGAAATGAAAAATATTCTCTTGGTGATAAGAGTGTCCTGGTTGTTTTCTTATTGAAATATTGGTGGATAATTCTTATTGTATTAGCAATTATTGCAATTTTGGTTATTGTAATTGCTGCAACAAGAAAGAGCTCTGAGGTTGAACCTCAGCCACAGATGCCTGTATCTGAACCACCTCAGCCAATGTATAATAATGTGGTGGAATATCAGCATGAGGTTGCAATAAGAAGAGAAAAGCATCACATTATGGCACCTCAGGGCAAACCGATAAAAATCAGAATTATCTGCGGAAATGCAACTGCAAGATTAATTGATACAACGATTGTTGATAAGCTTGTAGTGGGTAGGTCCGAAAAGTGTGATATTTATCTTGATGATATGAAGATGTCACGAGTACATTTTGAAATTGTTAATGTAAATGGTGAATTCTGGATTAATGACCTTGGTTCAGCTAACGGAACACTCCTTAACAATGTTAAAATTATCAAGAGACGTAAGTTGAGAAGCAATGATGAAATTATAGCAGGTTTGTCTAAGTTCAGAATTGTATTTTAAGAGTATGGGGGCGCATAAATTTGACAACAAAAAAAGTGGATGTATGTCCCAATTGTTTTGCCGATGTTGCCAATGATACAATAAAGTGTCCTAAATGCGGTTATAAAGTAGATACGCAAAGTTCAAATGTCCATGCACTTAAACCAATTACAGTTGTTGCCGACAGATATCTTATAGGAAGAGTCCTGGGCTCCGGCGGATTTGGTGTTACATATAAGGCAAAGGACCTTCTCACGGATGATATCTGTGCAGTAAAGGAATATTTCCCGACTGCATGGGCGTACAGAGAAAAGGATTACAATAATATTGTCGCAAAAAGTGATAAGGAAAAAGTGAACTTTGACAGTGGTAAAAGACGCTTCCTTGATGAAGCAAAGTTGCTCAATAAATTCAAGAACGAAGAAAATATTGTAAAGGTTACAAATTTCTTTGCATCAAATAACACAGCGTATCTGGTTATGGAATTTCTCGATGGCGCAACATTGAGACACGTGATGAACACTAAGGGCGGTAAGCTTCCGTTCGATATCTGTACACATGTGTTTACGGCAGTGGCTACCGCTTTACAAAGACTGCATAACAAGGACGTTTTACACAGGGATATAAGCCCGGAAAATGTTTTTATTACAAAAAAATCAGAAATTAAGCTTATTGATTTCGGTTCTGCAAAACAGAGTATAAAGGAAGCAGATTCATCACTTTCTGTTTTCGTTAAACCGGGACTTGCTCCTATTGAGCAATATTACAGCAACGGCAATCAAGGCCCTTGGACGGATATATATGCTTTGGCAAGTATGTTTTATCAGATGGTCAGTGGTGTTGCAGTTCCCGCTGCACCTGACAGAGCCACAGAGGATAAGCTTAAACCATTGAAAAACGTATCTTCATCGGTTTCTAATGAGTGGAGCAGAATAATTGATAAGGCATTGAGTATGGAAGCGGCAGACAGATATCAATCAATATCTGAACTGCTGGATGATGTGGATAAAATAGACACAGAAACAAAACCGCCCTTGCTACCTAAACCATTGTCTCCACCACCTCCAAAGCCACAACCGTCTCCGGTAAAACAATTACCGCAGAAGATAAGCCCTTATATTGTTATCGAAAAGAGCAAGCACAATGATATGCGTGGTCGCACGAGGATAGAGTTGGAATGTGACAGGGAATATTGCCTTGGTCGTTCAGTCCAGAAATGTGATATCGTTGTTGATATGTCTGAATTTGTGAGCAGAAGACATTGTCTCATCAAGTTTGATTCAGCTTTGAAGAGCTTTGTAATCAAGGATATATCAGTAAATGGTGTATTTATGCAAACGGGTGAACGAATTATAAGGGACAGATATGTCAGGGTTAATCTTGGCACATTGATATTCCTCGGTTCTAAAGATACTGCGATAAGGATGGATTTGAGAAAATGAATAATGGAATAGCAAATCTTATATTCAGTATACTTTTTTCTTGTTTAGCTGTATTGGCAGTAGCATATTTAATCTTTTTTGTTTATAAGTTCATTAAGACTAAAATATCTAAGCAACAGGAAAATCCTGTTAATCAGGTGAACGAGACAGAATTTGTTCCTCAGTCTGTACCTGCTCCGGTGGTATTTAACAGACCAACCATGGCAAATAACCCGAGACAGGCAGAAACAGGAAAACTCAGAACCACAGAACTCATTGCAGACAATTCGGATAAAATCCAGATTGGAACTTCTACTATAATCGGTACAAGAAAATATCAGCAGGACGCTGTGATTGTATGTAACCGTGAGTATATGAAGAGAAACAATTTCAAAAAAGCAATTGCAGTTTTGTGCGATGGTATGGGCGGTATGACCGGTGGCGAAATTGCCAGTGCACTTGCAACCAGAACATTGTTTGAAGATTACATAAAGACACAACCACAGGATATTCCTAAATTCTTGAAGGATGAGGTTAAAAAGGTTGACGAAATGGTGTATAACCTTAAGGATGAAAACAATAATTCTCTCGGTTCAGGAAGCACAATGGTCAGTGTTGCAATTGAAAACGGAAGCCTGTATTGGGTTTCAGTAGGTGATAGCCGAATCTATATTATCAGAGATACGGAAATGGTACAGGTTACTACGGACCACAACTATTACTCTATATTGAAGAAAAAGGCAGAAAGCGGTTTAATCACTTTCGAAGAAGCCCGTAATGACCCTAAGGCAGAAGCTCTTATCAGTTTTATCGGTATCGGCAAGGAAAGTCCTATTGATAATAATGAGCAGCCTTTCCCGTTACAGCATGGTGATATTGTTCTTCTTTGCAGCGATGGACTATACAAAACATTGTCAAATGAAGAAATCAGAACAGTTATACTGAATAACAGAAACAACACAATGGCAGCCGCAGAGGCTCTGACCCGAACTGTTACAGATAAGAAAAAGAAGGGTCAGGACAATACAACAGTTGCGGTAATAAAATATTTAAATCAGTAATTGGAAACATAGTTTTTCAAAATATATTTTTATTTTTAAGGAGAACTTATTATGGATTTACAAAGATGTATTAATGGTCATTTTTACGATGCTGATGCTTTTGCATTTTGCCCACACTGCCCAAGTGAAGGTGCACAGATGAACAACGGTTATATGAACAACTTCGGTGATGTTCAGACAGAAAGCATTGATTTTTCAAACAATGTAACAATGGAAGATGATTCAGCAATTGATAAGACAGTTAAATTAACTGATTTGATTGATGAAGTAAAGGATAACGCGGCAGATGACGAACAGGTTGTTACTGTTGGTTATTATCAGAGCGCAGTGGGCTCTGAACCGGTTGTAGGTTGGCTTGTATGTATTGAAGGCAATCACTTTGGTGAGGATTTCAAACTCAGAGCAGGTAAAAACTTCATCGGCAGAGCATCAAATATGGATGTTTGCCTCAGCGGTGACAGCTCAGTTTCAAGAGAAAAGCATACAATTATTGTTTTTGAACCAAAGGAAAGCTTGTTCATTGTTCAGCCGGGTGACTCAAAAGAGCTTTCATACCTTAACGGTCAGGTTGTGTTAACACCTGCACAAATCCAGGCTCATGATGTTATCAGTGTTGGTAATACAAAACTTATGTTTATCCCATTCTGTTCAGATAAATTTAAGTGGCAGGACGCAAAAGCAGAAAACTGATATTTGAATTTGAGAAACCCTCAAATTTATGAGGAAGAAATATGAAAACGAAGAAATTATTATTTAATGGCTTTATAGCGTTCGGCTTTTTTGCTGCTATTGTCTGCTATTTTCTGCCGTTCTTTAAACTGTCAGGACTTCTCGGTGAGTTTGACGATGCTCTTTTTGGTGGCATGGCAAAGGCTTCAATGCTTGACATTTTTATGTATGCGATAGACCTTTCCGGTAAGGATGAGCAGTTAGTTCTGTTTGTCTTTATCATCCTTGCTGCAATTCTTCCTATGTTCATCGGCTTTTTTGCATCAATATTGGGATTTGTACTTAAACCAAAGTTTGCGGGTGTTGTAAGTATTCTTGCAGCAGGTTACGGTGTGTTTACTCACGTAGCAACAAGAGTAATCCTGTCATTAGAAGTCATTGATATGGGCTTTTTTACCGAGAACATGGTTTCTTTGGACGAATTTGTCGGATATGCACCGGGCGGATACTTAAACTTAATCTCCTTTATTATCTGTGCTATTTTAGGTCTTGTTATGTTGTTGACTTGTCAGGATGAAGAAGATGTAGTGGTTGCAAACAGTGCCCCAACACCTGTTGGTGATTATAATAATGCTCCTGTGTATCAGGATAATAATGCTAATTATAATTATTACAATCAGGAAGTAGCCGGCGGTTATTACAATAACAATGTCGGCGGTGATTATGAGGATACTCCGACAGCAAGAGTTAACCACTATGATTATGCAACACAGTTTAATTCGATGACAGGTCGAATAGTTGGTGTGGCAGGACAATATCGAGGCGCTGATATTTCAATCGGGGATTACGAAATTATTTATATAGGTCGTGACCCTGAAAAATGTAACATTATTTTTGATAAAAAATATGTTCACATCGGCAGAACACATTGTAGTATTCAGTATTTTGCAGATAAAGACAAATACAAATTAACTGTATACTCTTCAAACGGTGTTGTTCTTCGTGATGGAAGAAGAATTGGTCAGGGAGAAAAAATAATGTTATCAGCAGGCTCAAGAATCTCCTTGGCAAATCAGGAAAATGTATTTGATTTGAAATAAATTTGCACTATGGAGCTTGATTAAATGGACTTAACAAGAGTTTGCACAAATTGTTTTAAATTGAAAAGTCTTAAAACTCCCGTTTGTCCCTATTGCGGGAAAACGGGAGCACCTGACCCTGTTGAAGCTTATCACTTGTATCCGGGAACGGTGCTTAATAGTCGATATCTGCTCGGAGAAGTGTTAGGCTTTGGTGGATTCGGCATAATTTATAAGGCTCTTGATTTGAAATTGGGAAGGGTAATTGCCATTAAGGAATATTTTCCCGGCAGTCTTGTTTGCCGTACGCCCGGAGAAAAGAATGTATCTATTTTTTCGGGTGACAAGTCCGAAGAATTTAAGAAAGGCTTTAACAGATTTCTTGAAGAAGCACGAAATATGGCGAATTTTATGAATGAACCATATATCGTAAATGTTTATGAATATTTTACTGAAAATCGAACTGCATATATTGTAATGGAATATCTTAATGGTATTTCATTGGAGGAATATATCAAAAAAAGTGGTGGAAAGCTTTCTGTCGAGGAGGCAATGACCATAATAGACCCCGTCCTTCGTGGTCTTAAGGTGCTTCACGACCGTTCAGTTATTCACCGTGACATTAATCCGAGAAATATTTTAATAACCGCTGATAACAAAATCAAAATTATAGATTTTGGAACAGCAAGGTTCGTGGAAGAGAATGAAAGAACACGAACAAATGTGGTTTCTGATGGTTATGCACCACCGGAACAATATAAAACAAAGAGTATAGAGGGACCTTACACTGATATATACGCTGTGGGTGCTACTCTTTATCGTATGATAACGGGAAAAACACCTACACCTGTATTGGAAAGAGCCATGAATGACACTATGGTTACTCCTATGAAGGTTGTGTCAGATGTTCCCGGTTATGTTGATGTTGCCATTATGAAGGCAATGGCTATTAAGCCAAAACTCCGTTTCCAATCTGTCGACGAGCTTGTATCTGCCTTGACGTCACCGGATAAAAATATAGATTATCCCGAAATAGAAGAACGGAGAAGAACAATAAGAAGAAATGTGTCAGTAATATCAGCTCTGGTAGCAGTTGTTGCTATTGTTGTGGGCTTAATATTTGTCACTCAGAAAAAGGATAATTTATATCAGTCTGTAAAAGGTGATATAGCAAAGAGCGAATCAATAGTTGCCTATGTGCCTTATGAGGATTCTGAAGACAAAAAAGCCTTGGAGCAGGTTTACGACGAGATTTCAGAGAATTTTTATGATTATGCCAATAAACAGTTCGGTAAGAAAATTACCCTTGAAACTGTTTTTGTTCAAAAAGACGATTACGCTCAAAGAGTGATTTCAGATATAGAAGACGGACAAAGTGTGAATCTTTTCAGAAGTGATTTGGTTGATTCAGCCACAGTGGAAAAGGCAAGTCTTAAACCGGTTGTGGATGAATTAGGTGATAATATTCAGCTTCTTGAACAATATCACGAGATTTACGGAACAAGCTATGACAGCTTACCACTCGGTTTTTATGTCTATCTTCAATATGCCGACAGCCCTGATAACAAAGGTCTTTCCGGTGTTGATTCCTGGAGTGGCTTAAGTCAAAGGAATCCGGAGCTTAATTCATTGGTTGTGAGTCCGGATGGCCTTGAGGCACTTTACGGCTCGTTGAAAAACGAGGGTGCTACATATAATCTTGCCACAGATATTTTTGAAAGAGCTTACGTGGGTGGTAAGATGATGGATTATGATACTGCAATTGAGCAGTTCACAAGTAAAAAAGCAGCATATTATATCGGTACAAGTAAGGATATGAAAACTATAAGAAAGTCTGATTTAGTCCTTTCTTATAGTCAGGAAAATCTCTTTTCAAACGAAAATAAATGGTATGGCTCATTTGACCAGGTGTGGAGTATTTCCGCAAAGGGAACAAAGAGCAGTCAGTCTGCTGCAATGCTTTATCTCAGATACTGTCTGAGTGATGAAGCACAACAGATTTTAGCACTTGATAATCAGTGCTCACAGCTGACACTTTCACTTAATAAGAATATTTATAACAGTCAGCTGGAGTATCACAAAGCACTGAGCAACCTTCCGAGTGTTGACAGTATAATAATTTATTCGGAAAAATCAAAAGAAAAAGTCTTTGCAAAGGGACTTGCAGAATGGACTGATTCTGTTGAAGCATTTGTAAAAGATAATTATTGATATAATCGGTAATTAAAAGTTTATGAGTATGGGGGACGAAAAAATGATTTGTAATAATTGCAAAACGGAATATGATTCACATGCAATGACCTGTCCTAATTGCGGAGCTCCAAATAATACCGCCAAGAAAAATAAAATGCCGGTATGGATGCACGTTGTGGCAGTGATGTCAGTGGTTGTGATTTTTTCATATATTTTCTGTTTCTCAAAGGGCGTTCTCTTTAAGAATGTAGATTTGTTTAAAAATGAAGAAAAAGAAAGCCATACTTATGAATACAATAATGGCACTGTGGAGGTTAAAGGTGAAACTACCACAGAAGAACAGTTGAGATTGCCTGAAAACATCGTTTCTGAAAAAGAAACCCTCAAGGACGATAAGAAAAAGGATGATAAGAAGGGCGATAAGAAGAAAGAGACTACAACAAAAAAGCATTCAAATGGTACAAAGCCGGTCACAACTAAACCATCTACAACCAAACCGGCTACAACAGCACCTTCTACAACTCAACCAACTACAGCACCAACCACAACGCCACCCTCTACAACAGCACCGACTACAACACCACCGCCTACAACAACAGAGAAATCTGGCATAAAGGACCAACTGACGGATTGGTTTAAGTGATAAATTAATTGATTTTACTACTAAAAGAAATTTGACTTAATATAAATACAAAGCAAATCAACATAGATTAAGAAAGGGGAAAGCACAAAAGTATTTGTGCAGAATAAAAATTATGAGCTTCAGATGTATGTCATGTATGAACGAATTTAATGATAATATCAGCCCTGTTTGTCCTCATTGCGGATATGTGAGAGGTACAAAAGCAGCAGAGCCACATCACATGGAGCCTGAATCAATACTCCACAAGAAGTATATCGTAGGTAAGGTTCTCGGTTTCGGTGGTTTTGGTGTTACATATATCGGCTGGGACGCAATGTTGAATACAAAGGTGGCAATCAAGGAATATCTGCCATCTGAATTCGCAACAAGAATTCCCGGTCACACAGAAGTCAGTGTTTATGACGGTCAGAGCAGAGGATTCTTCTCATCAGGTCTTGAAAGCTTTATTCAGGAAGCACAGAGACTTGCAAAATTCTCATCAGAGGACGGTATTGTAAGAATTTATGATACATTTCAGGAAAATAATACTGCATATATCGTAATGGAATACCTTGAGGGTGAAACTGTTGCAAGTATGCTTAAGCGTTCAGGTCCTATGCCTTATGAAACAGCAATGAGAATTATGGTGCCCGTGCTCAATACTCTTGATAAAGTGCATCAGGCAGGAATTATCCACAGAGATATTTCTCCTGACAACCTTTTTGTTACAAAGGATAATAAGATTAAGGTTCTTGACTTCGGTTCAGCAAGATATGCAACAGCATATAACTCAAAGAGCTTGTCAGTTATAGTTAAGAGAGGCTATGCTCCACCTGAACAGTATGTGAAGAACAGTCCACAGGGTCCTTGGTCAGATAACTATGCTGTAGCGGCAACATTCTATAAAATGATTACAGGTGTAACACCTGTAGAGTCAATTGACAGAGGCGACCATGCTCTTGTACCACCATCAGCTAAGGGTGTTAAGATTGCTCCTCCTTGTCAGAATGCTATTATGAACGCATTGAACCTCAATCCGCAGAACAGACCTCAGACTGCAAGAGCATTTTTGAACGGATTGGTTTCAGGTCAGGCAGTAGTAAAAGAAAAGGTAAATAAAGACCCTGCAAAATTCCCCACATGGTTAAAGATTGCATCAGCAGCTGTTGCATCGTTTGTGTTGATTATTGCTGTACTCTTCCTTACAGGTACAGTTCGTTTTGCAAACGGCAGACTTGTATTCCCTAACGCTCCTGTTGCTGAAGGTTATGTAAGAGTGCCTGACATTCTTAATATGAATAAGAGTGAGGCAGAGGACCTCCTTGAAGAAAAAGACCTTCAGATGCTTGTAACGGGTAAAAAGGAATTTGAGGAAGAAGTAGAAAAAGACCTTATCTGTGAACAGACTCCTGAAGGCGGTATCAAAACTGAAAAGGATGACGTCGTTGAAGTAAAAATCAGCGGTGGTCCGAAAATAGGTTATGTTCCGCAGGCTGTTTATTATACAGAAGAAACAGCTGTCAAGAATATGGAGGACGAAGGCTTTAAGGTAAAGGTTAAAGAAGAATATAGTGACAATGTTGGTAAGGGTGGCGTTATCAGTCAGAGCCATAAAGAAAATACAGAGCTGAAACAGACTGAAAAAGTCGAAATTGTTGTTTCAAAGGGCTCTAAAACAAAACCAACCGGAAAAGTAACAATTCCTGACCTTACAGGTAAAGATTTTGAGGAAGCAAGAAAAGAGCTTCTCAAAAAAGGCGTATATCTTCTTATTGAAGAATCAGAATATAGCAACGATGCACCTAAAGACTCAATTATTTCACAGAAAACTGCAGCAAACAAGAGCGTAAATAAGGGCGACAATGTTTATGTAACAGTTTCACGCGGTAAGGAACAGGTGAGAGTTGTTGATGTTCAGTATTTCAACGCCGACGAAGCAGAAAAGAAGCTTGAAAAACTCGGTC
This sequence comes from Candidatus Fimenecus sp., assembly GCA_045533355.1. Classification (GTDB taxonomy): domain Bacteria; phylum Bacillota; class Clostridia; order Oscillospirales; family Acutalibacteraceae; genus Fimenecus. The sequence continues at coordinate 30,661 of JAZSHP010000005.1, read as the reverse complement.
TTGTGGTAAATATTGAATACTCAGAAGATGAAACAGTTGCTGATGACCTTGTTCTCAAGCAGTCTGTTGAAGCAGGTAAGAGAGTGGATAAGGGCAGTGAAATTACTTTAACTGTTAACAAGCTTCCTGCAAATGGCGAAGAAACTACAACAGAAACAACAGAAACAACGACAGAGTCAACAACTGAATCAACTACAGAGGCAGAGGGTAAGGTTTCAGGTACAGTAAGAGACAGTGAAACTAACTCAAATCTTTCAGGCGTTACAATTAAGGTTGTAAAGGCAAGTAATACTTCAAAGATTGTTGAAACAATTACTACAAACTCATCCGGTGTATATAGTGTGACATTACCTGTAGGTGACTATGTGCTTAAGATGTCAAAGAATAATTATAATGATTTGAACTTAAGTGTTAAGGTGGTTGGCGGTGAAACCACATATCCGTCAATAGCTAAGATGGTTAAGAAAGAAGAAACAACAACAGTACAGATATGTAATGTAAGTGGTATTATTTCTAATGCCCTTGACGGCAGTCCTGTTTCAGGTGCCACAATCAAAGTCCGCAGTGGCTTGAATAAGACATCAGGTAGCTTCTTGGGCTATCAGACAACAACAAACTCTTCAGGTAAATACTCACTCCAGCTTCCTGCCGGTCAGTATACTCTTGAAATCACAAAGTCAAACTTCATTAAGACCCATGTGAATGTTACAGCAGACGGTGGTACGATTAATGATGCAAATATGGCAATTTCTCCTGTTGTTGAAGCAGATAAAATCAGAATTGTTCTTACTTGGGATGATAGTCCAACCGACCTTGACGCACATCTCTTGTACAAGGATAACGGTACTGACAGACATGTTTACTTTGAAAGAAAATACAGTACATTTAATGGGCAAACAGCAGCTGAATTAGATGTTGACGACAGAAACGGCTATGGACCTGAAACAATCACTATCCATCAGCCAAATGCAACAACATATACCTATGTTGTACATAACTACTCAGGAGAATCTGCACTTTCAACATCAAATGCGGTGGTTAAGGTTTATTCAGGTAACAGAGTAATTGCAACATATACTGCACCTACATCCGGCACTGGTGATGAATGGTATGTATTCACAATCAAGGGTGAACAGATTTCAACTATCAATTCACTTTCATAATGCTGAAAAAGTCTTTCAGTAAATCTTAATAAAAATATAAGCACCTCGGAATTGAACTGCCCCAAATTGTGCAGACAGTACAAAAAAGCACCTATGGTAGGTAAAATTAAAAATTAAGCAACAAACTGATTTCGTTTTTCAAGCGGAGTCAGTTTTGTTTTTAGTTGAATTCTTTCGTTGTTGTAGAAATGAATGTATTCACTTATGAGGATGCGAGCATCCTCATAAGTTCGCAATTTTGTTCGATAGATACATTCTGTTTTGAGAATTGAAAAGAAATTTTCAGCCATAGCATTATCATACGGATTTCCACGTCTTGACATTGAGGGCGTTATGCCGTATGATTTTGTTAGGTTAAAATATGCTGGTGATGTATATTGAAACCCTTGGTCACTGTGGAGTTGCAGCTCTGCAGTGACCTTTTCTTTTCTCTTAGCTGCTCTGATTGTGCTCAATACAAGATTTATGTTCTGCTCGGTGCCAGTCTTGTATGCAACGATGCTATTGTCATACAAATCTCTGATTACTGAAAGATACAATGTTCCTTGTTGCGTTTTTATGTATGATATATCGGTTACCCACTTTTGATTCGGTCTATCAGCATTAAAATCTCTATTCAATAAGTTATCGTAACGATGTAGATAATCACCATAATTACGATACTTCTTTCTTCTAACTTCTGATAACAAATTGTATTTCTGCATAACTCTCAATACTGTCTTGGGATTATGGTGTATCCCTTGTCTTTCAAGCCATATATGAACTCTTCGATAACCATAGGTTTTGCCATGCTTATCCTGACATTCTTTTATCTTTTCTGCTAACGGTAAATCTCTTGCAGGTGCATCCATTCTTTTGACATAATCATAGTAACCACTTCTTGATACCTCAAAGAATCTGCACATTTCACTTATTGAATACTTTTCTTTGTGACGATAAATAACCATGAACTTTACACTTATTCTCACTTCCTTCCTGTGAGCGAGAGAAAATCCCGCATCAATTCATTTTCCATTTCTAATCTTTTGATATACCTATCTTTGCTTGCTATTTCATATCTCATTTGTGCAAGCTTGTCTAATTTTTGAATTGATGGTGGAAGTTCATTATCTTTTTTACAGGGTCTGCCTTTCTTTGATGGTATTGTTCCTGTCAATATTTGCTTTTGTTTGTCTCTGTATCTTCGAAGAAAATCTTTTATTTGAAGTTTTGTATATCCTAATTTCTCTCCAATTTCTCTTTGCGTTAATCCTTTCTGTTTTAATTCTAATATTTCTTTCTCATACTGAATAATGTGCTTGTAGTTTCTAGACATAAAAATTCCTCCTATGATAGTTTTATTCTACCATAGGAGGTGTCTTTTTCCTATTGTCCGTTTTTACTGGACTTGTGCATTTCGTGGTGTGCTTTATTTTTTTGTTGTTTTATGATATAATGGAATTATATTAAATATCAGGTTGGAAAGGAGTGAACTCTGTGAACGAAAAAATGTCAGTTCTTCGAGAAAAATCGATGAAATTGCCTGTAACTCCCGGTGTTTATATAATGAAAAACAAACAGGGTAAAATCATCTATATCGGCAAAGCAAAAAAACTGAAGAATCGTGTGAGTCAGTATTTCGGTTCACAGAATAAGCATTCCGTTAAGGTGCGTAAGATGGTGGAAAATGTAGATGATTTTGACTACATTCTCACCGACTCTGAATTTGAAGCACTTGTTCTTGAGGCCAGTCTTATTAAACAGAACCAACCTAAATATAATATTCTTTTAAAGGACGATAAGGGCTACAGCTACATAAAAATTACTGATGAGCCATATCGCAGAATTTCTGCTGTTTTGCAAAAGGATGACGAAACTGCAGAGTATATCGGTCCTTTTACAAGCTCATATTCAGTCAAGCAATCTGTTGATGAAGCAAACAAAATTTTCAGATTACCACAATGCAATAAGTCTTTTCCAAGAGATTTCAAAAAAGGCAGACCATGTCTTAACTTCCATATAAACCGTTGTATGGGTGTTTGCACAGGTAAAATCTCAAAAAAAGAATATGATGAAGCTGTAAATGATGCTTTGGATTTTCTTAACGGTGATATAACTAAAATCATAAAAGAATTGAAGGAAAAAATGAATGCCTGTGCGGAAAATCTTGATTTTGAAAATGCAGGAAAATATCGCGACCGGATTCGTGCAATTGAAAATATGAAATCAAAGCAAAAGGTTGTTACGGAAACCAATGATTCAAAGGATGTTTTTTCATTTGTAGCCGACGAAAACGATATCTGTATAACTGTTTTGCGTTTTGATAAGGGACGGCTTTGCGACAGTGAATATTTCTTTTTTGATTCGGAAAAGGTTGTGGAAAATATACGATGTAATTTCCTGATTCAGTATTACGGAATGAATCGTTCAGTTCCCCAAAAGGTAATTTGTGACGAAATCTTTGACGATATGGTTTTGTTGGAGGAGCATCTGACAAAGGTCCGCGGTAAAAAGTGTACAGTTACAGTTCCGCAAAGAGGTGAGGGACTTAAGCTTGTAAATATGTGTCGCGAAAATGCCTATGAAAAACTTGCACAGAAAAAAGGTAAGCAATCTGCGGAAATCAAGTCTTTAGAAGAACTCAAAAATCTTTTGGGACTTATAAAAACTCCGGAATATATTGAATCCTATGATATTTCTCACACCGGCGGTGAAGACAATGTTGCAGGTATGGTTGTTTTTAAAAACGGAAAACCGCTGAAAAGAGCATACCGTACATTTAATATAAAGTCATTTGCCGGACAAGACGACTACGGCTCAATGCGAGAGGTTTTGTCACGAAGATTTGATGAGTACGAAAAACATAAGGGTGAGAATGCGGATGAGGGCTTCGGAAAATTACCTGATTTGATTCTTCTTGACGGTGGTAAGGGTCAGGTGAGTGTTGTCAAAGAGGTGCTTGCTGAGAAAAATCTTCAGATACCGTTGTTTGGTATGGTCAAGGATTCGAAGCATAAAACGAGAGCAATTACAGGTGATGGTGGTGAAATTGCCATTAATTCATTGAGGAGTGCATTCACTCTTGTTTCGGAAATTCAGGAAGAGGTTCATCGTTTTTCCATTGGCTTCCATCATAAAAAGCATACAAAACGAGGTCTTGAGCTTTCTCTTACAAAAATTGACGGAATTGGTGAGCAAAAAGCAAAAGAACTTCTCAAGACATTTAAAACTACAAAAAATATAAAATCAGCAACTGTTGATGACCTGGAAAAGGTTAAAGGAATTAACAGAAAACTTGCCGAAAAGATATATAATTTTTATAAAGAGGGATAAAATATGATTGATACAATAATTTTTGATTTGGACGGAACACTTTTAAATACTCTTGAAGACCTTATGGATAGTGTAAATTATGCTCTCAGCCGACAGGGCTTTCCATTGAGAAGTCTGAGTGAAATTCGTTCCTTTGTGGGTAACGGAATTCGTCTTTTGGTAGAAAGAGCAGTACCGGAAAATGTTGTGGGTACAGAAACTTTTGATGTTTGCTTCAAGGATTTTAATGATTATTATAAGGTTCACATGGAGGACAAAACTGCACCTTATGAAGGCATAAGTGAAATGCTTACAAATATAAAGAATGCAGGTTTTAAAACTGCTATTGTAACAAATAAGGTTGATTACGCTGCCCAGGAATTATGCAGCAGATTATTCCCTCAGATTGATTTGGTGGTAGGCAGCGTTGATGATAGACCGAATAAGCCTGCACCGGATGGTACATTTTATGCTATTGATGTTTTGGGAAGTAAGGTTGAAAATACAATTTTTGTTGGTGATGCCGATACGGATATCCTTACAGCTGAAAATGCAGGAATTCCGTCAATAGGAGTATTGTGGGGATTCCGTGACCGTGAAGTAATTGAAGAAGCAGGGGCAAAATACATAGTTGAAACTGTAAATGACCTTGAAAAACAGCTTATTTCTCTTAAAAATGGATGATTTTTATAGGAAATGTCTAAAAAAATTTGACAAATTGATATAAAAATGCGATAATGTATGTTGTATCGACACAACGGAGTGAATATATGAGAGTAATAACAGGCGAAGCCAGAGGAAGAAAACTTATAACACTTGAGGGTGATGATGTTCGTCCTACTACCGACAGAGTAAAGGAAAGCATTTTCAACATTGTTCAGTTTGATGTTGAGGGTGCATCAGTTCTTGACTTGTTTGCAGGTTCAGGGCAATTGGGCATTGAGGCTCTCAGTCGTGGTGCTAAGCATTGTACTTTTGTGGATTCTTCAAATCGCTCAATTGAGATTGTGAAGCAGAATCTTAAAACAGTGGGCTTTGAAAAAAGAGCAAGTGTTTTTTGCGGTGATGGTAAAATGTATATTACATTAAGTCACGATAAATTTGACATTGCTTTTCTTGACCCGCCATATAACAAAAACATTCTGGATAGTGTTTTACCTGCAGTAGCAGAAAAAATGGCTGACTATGGTGTTATTCTTTGTGAAAGTGAATTGCGTGAGGTTTTACCTGAAACAGCAGGTGATTTCTCAAAACACCGTGAATACAAATATGGCAAAATCAAGGTTACTGCATACAGAAAGAACAAGTGAAAAATATGAAAACTGTAATTTGTCCGGGTAGTTTTGACCCGGTTACAAACGGACACTTAGATATTATACGAAGAAGTGCCAAGTTGTTTGACCATGTTATTGTGGTTGTTATGAAAAATCCCACAAAAACAAACTTCTGCTTTTCTTATGAAGAAAGAGCAGAGCTTATAAAACGTTGCACACAGGATTTTCCTAATGTTGATGTTGACATCTATGAAGGTTTGTTGGCAGAATATGCAAAGATGAAGGGCGCAGTTGCCGTTGTTAAGGGACTTCGTGCTGTATCGGATTTTGAATATGAATTCCAGCAGGCACAGATGAATAAAAAATTAAACAGTGAGCTGGAAACAGTGTTTATTAATACAAGAGTTGAAAATCTGTATCTCAGTTCAAGTGCAGTCAAACAAATTTGCGAATTAGGTGGGGACATAAGTGATTTTGTTCCTGAAATAATTTGTGAAGATATAGTAGAAAGAATTAAAAGGGGTGTAAGCAAATGACAATAGAAAACTTGCTTGAAGAAATTGAGTCTATACTTGAAGAGGGTAAAACAGTTCCATTTACTTCTAATCTTCTCGTTGATGCAGAGGCTATCAAAACAGCTATTGAAGACATCAGACTTAATATGCCTGAAGAACTTATGCAGGCAAGAAAGATTGCTTCAGAAAGAAAGGAAATTCTCACTGCTGCTCAGGATAATGCTGACAAGATTATTGAACAGGCACACACAAGAGCAAGAGAAATTATTTCTGAAGACGAAATCACAAGAGGAGCAGAAATGCAGGCTGAAGAAATCATTCAGCAGGCAAGACAGACTGCTAACGAAATCGTTGAACAGGCAAGAGCGTCTGCTGCTGAACTTACAGAGCAGGCAAGAAACTGGTCAAAAGAGATGCGCCAGAGCGCAAGCGATTATGTAGAAAGCATTGTTGCTGTTGCTGATGAAACTCTCACAAATTCTGTTAACGAAATTCGTCGTGCTCGTCAGCATATGAAAGCTGCTGCTCAGTCAAGACGTGTTGATGAATAATTCATCTAATATTTAATATCATAAGAAGTGCACCTCGCAGCATATTTATTTATATAAATTGTGTTCGAGGTGTATATTTATGTTTGTATATTCAGTAAAGTCAGGGCAGATAAAGGTAGTAATACTTGCTGCCTTTGTTTTGGTAACTGCTGTGTCCTTGTTTATACTTTCGCGGGAAAGTCAACAGACAGCCAATATGAACGAGCTCAGTTTCGAAGCGGAATCACATGAGGACCGAATGAAATTCATATCTCAGTTCGGCTGGGAAGTGGATGAAGAACCTGTGGAGGTCAAGGAAATTATCATTCCTACTGAATTAAGTGATGTATATATTGCATATAACGACATTCAGAAAAAACAGGGTTTTGACCTGACTGATTTTGCAGAAAAAAGAGTAAAATGCTGGACATATAATGTGAAAAATTATGAAGGGTATGAAAATCAGGATTGCATTCACGCCAATATTCTTGTCTATGACGGAAAAGTAATCGGCGGAGATATCTGCTCTGTCAGAATTGACGGGTTTATGCACGGATTTTCAAAAGCTTGACGATAGTATGGAAAGACTTGATAAAATACTTGCTTCCCAAGGGACTTTGTCACGAAAGGAAGTAAAGGAAATGATAAAAAAAGGCAGAATATCCGTAAACGGAAAGGTCGTAAAGGATAGCTCTGTAAAAATTGATGAAGCTGTGGACGAAGTATATGTGGATGGTGCTTTGATTTCACTAAAAAAGCATATTTACATTATGCTTAATAAGCCTGTTGGGGTTGTTTCTGCCAGTGATAGTGAAACTGATGAAACAGTAGTTGATTTAGTCCCTGATGAGTTTTACAGAAAAGGATTGTTTCCTGCTGGACGACTTGACAAGGATACAACGGGCTTTGTGCTTATAACTGACGATGGTGATTTTGCCCACAGAATTTTGTCACCGAAAAATCACATTTTTAAAACATATATTGCGGGACTGGAGCATTCTTTGTCCGATGAGGATATCAAATCTCTTGAAAACGGTATTACCCTCGGTGACGGCACAGTGCTTAAAGAGGCAAAGGTGGAAAAAATAACAGATTCGGACAAGCCGGCTGCCAGAATTATGATTTGTGAAGGTAAGTACCATCAGGTGAAAAGAATGTTTGCAGCAAGAGGTAATAAGGTGGTTTCTCTCCATCGTGTTAAAATGGGTGACCTTGAGCTTGATAGTGCATTAAATCCGGGTGAATGTCGCGAAATTACTCCGGAAGAGCTGTTGAAAATATCCCGTAAGTAAAATCATTAGTCATTTTTAACAAAGAAAGTTTGGACAAAAAAAGGGATAAAATGCGTGTATTATACAAAAAAATCAGAATTTTTTGTATAAAATGTTTGAAAAAAGTTAGGAAATATCAAAAATTCACTTGCAAAAACTGATTTTATTGTGTAAAATACATAGTAATCTAATTGTGAATTTGTATAAAAGGTGGTATAACGATGTCAAACAGATTGTTTCAGGGAATTGTTCATCAGATGTCAGACGTGGTTGAAAGAACATTCGGCATAATCGATGAGACAGGTACTGTCATTTCCTGTAGTGAGTTAGGACGAATCGGTGAAGTGCAGTCCAACGCTGTTGCTGAGGTTTTTGCATCTTCAGACAAAACAGTTATTGACGGATATACATATAAGATTTTTGGAGCACAGATGCATCCTACATACGCGGTTTTTGTTGAGGGTGATGATATTACAGCCGACAGATATATTGGCGTTCTTGCTATATCACTTTCTACAATCAAGCAGTATTATGATGAAAAGTATGACCGCGGTAATTTTATCAAAAATGTTATTCTTGATAACATTCTTCCGGGTGATATTTATATAAAGGCAAGAGAACTTCACTTTAACAATGATGTTACTCGTGTTGTTCTTTTAATCAGAATTACAGAAAAGAACGATGTTTCTGTATTTGATGTTATTCAGGATTTGTTCCCTGATAAGTCTAAGGATTTCGTTGTTAATATTAACGAAACTGATATTGCACTCGTTAAAGAGGTTAAGAGCAATATCGAGACAAAGGACCTTGAAAAACTTGCTCGTTCAATTGCTGATTCTCTCGGAGCAGAGTATTATACCCATGTTCTCGTTGGTGTCGGTACAGCGATTGACAGCATTAAGGAATTAGCTCGTTCATATCGTGAAGCACAGGTTTCACTTGAAGTAGGTAAGGTGTTTGACACAGAAAAGACAATTGTAAGCTATGACAATCTTGGTATTGCAAGACTTATTTATCAGCTTCCTACAACTCTTTGTGAAATGTTCCTTCGTGAAATTTTTAAACGCGGTTCAATTGAGAGCCTTGACCACGAAACTCTTTTCACAATTCAGAAATTCTTTGAAAATAATCTTAATGTTTCAGAAACATCAAGAAAATTATTTGTTCACAGAAATACACTTGTATATCGTCTTGAAAAAATCAAGAAGCTTACCGGTCTTGACCTTCGTGAATTTGACGACGCAATTGTATTTAAAGTAGCATTAATGGTTAAAAAATACCTTGATGCTAACCCAATTAAGTATTAATAGACGGTTTTTATTGAGGAGAAGTGCAAAAGCTTCTCCTTTTTCGTTAAAAATGCAACAAGAATACATGTTTTATTTGTGCAAAGTAACGAATAATATTAACAATTTTTTAAAAAGGGTTACAAAATTAACATTTTGTGGTACAATGTGTATAACAATGACTATTGTGAGTTATTGTGACCAAAAGAAAAAAGATAAAAAATTTAAAAGGATAAGGTGCATATCGTGATTGAATTTAAGAATGTATCAAAAACATATGATAGTGGCACAAATGCTCTCCGTGATGTTTCCCTTAAGATTGAAGACGGTGAGTTCGTTTTCATTGTTGGTTCATCAGGTGCAGGTAAAAGTACTTTCCTGAAGATTATTATGAGAGAGCAGGTTGCTTCCAGCGGTTCCGTAATAATCAATAACTATAACCTTAATACAATGAAAAAGAGGGACATTCCAAAGTTCAGAAGAACAATGGGTATTGTTTTCCAGGACTTCCGTCTTATTCCTAATATGACAGTATATGATAATGTTGCTTTCGCAATGCGTGTTATCGGTTCTAAGGAAAAGGATATCAGAAAGAGAGTTCCTTATGTGTTAAGTCTTGTTGGTCTTACATCAAAGGCAAGACAGTTGCCAACACAGCTTTCAGGTGGTGAACAGCAGAGAGTAGCTCTTGCTCGTGCACTTGTTAATAATGCCGGTATTATTATTGCCGACGAGCCTACAGGTAATATTGACCCTGAAATGTCATATGAAATTGTTGACTTGCTCAACCATATCAATGCAAACGGTACAACTGTTGTTATGGTTACTCACGAGCATGAGCTTGTTCGTCGTTTTAATCACCGTGTTATTACAATCAACCAAGGTGAAGTGGTTTCTGATACTTATGCTAAGTCATATGTAGAGCCTGTTCAGAGAGAAGAATATACTATAACTTATGAAACTCAGGCTGAAATGAAAGAAGCTGCAGAGCAGGAACTTGAGCAAACAGTTGAACAAATGAAGGATGAAGTTATTACTTCTCTTCTTGAACTTGATGAGGATGATGCAAAGCAGACTGCATTCTATCATCAGCCAAACAGTGACAAGGACCTTGAAGAATTCATGCAATCATATGGTGTGGAAGATGTTACTGTATCATTCAATGAAACTTCCGTAGATGTGGCTAATAATAAGGATGGAGGTGACGTTCAGTGAAAGGTGCAAGCTTAGGTTATTTAACAAAAGAAGGCTTCCGTAACGTATGGGTAAACAGATTGATGTCATTGGCGTCAATTACCGTTCTTATGGCTTGTCTTGTTATTATCGGACTTGGCGCAATGCTTTTCTTCAATATCAATTCATTGCTTGACAATATTGAAAGTCAGAACGTTATCATGGTCTACATAGAGGATAACACAACTGACCCGCAGATTGATGATTTGAAGCGAAATATCATTGACCTTGGAAATGTTGAAGAATGCATCTTCGTTTCAAAGGAAGAAGCATTTGAAAAGAGTAAAGAAGAAATGGGTGAAGATGCCGTACTTCTTGAAGGTATGGAAAACCCAATGCCTGACGCATACAAGGTTGTTGTAAAGGATATGACTCAGTTCAGAAGCACAGTAAAAGGCTTACAAGACCTGGACTTTGTTGATACCGTCAGGGAAAACAGTGACGTTGCAGATAAGCTTATTGACATTCGTCATGCAGTTACTATTGTTATTTTAGGTATGGTTCTGCTTCTGTTCGTCGTTTCACTCTTTATTATCGCAAATACAATCCGTATTACAATGTTCTCACGTAAGCTTGAAATCAGTATCATGAAGGCCGTTGGTGCTACAAACTGGTTTATCCGTTGGCCATTTATGATTGAGGGTATTGTAATCGGTATAATTTCAAGCTTGGTTTCTTTCGGAGTACTTGCAGGACTCTATTATGGTGTTGCTTATGTATTTAAAGACCTTCTTGAATTATTCGAGCCTGTTTCATTCACACCTTATGCAGGATATATCTTGTTGTTATTCTCAGCAATTGGTGTGTTTACAGGTTCAGTAGGTAGCCTTATTTCAATGGGCAGATATCTTAAAGAACAAGGGAGCGTTGTAAGTGAAAATTAGTACAAAAATACTTTCTGTACTCATAGCTTTTACAATCATCTTTACTGCTATTCCATTCTCAGCTTCTGCAAAAACTGTTGCAGAGTTAAATGCTGAAATTGACGCGCTTGAAAAGAAGCAGGCTGCAAATGATGCAGAGCAGAAAGATACAAAAAAAGAAATCGAAAGATTACAGGAAATCAGCCGTTTGCTTGACCAGAAAATCGATGCACTTGAAGCGGAAATGGTTCCGATTCAGAAAAACATCGACGAGTTAACTGCTGAAATCGATGAGTATGAAAAGCGTATAGAAGCTCTTGAGGCAGAAATCAAAGACATCAACGACCAGGTTGATGAACAGAATATAGAAATTGGTGAAGCTCAGGAACTTCTCAAAAAGCGTATGAGAGCAACATATATGGCAGGTGAAACATCAGAGCTTGAAATCTTTTTAAGTGCAACTGACTTTTCAGATTTCCTTGCCAGAACAGAATTCCTTCGTCAGGTTGCTGAGCGTGATACAGCTATCATCAATAGCCTTCAGGATTTGGTTGACCAGCTTGAAGCTATGATTAAGGACCTTGATGTAAAGCGTGACGAAATCGACGAAAAACAGTCAGCTATTGAAGAAGACCGTGCTGAGCATAAGGCAGAAATGGCTGTACTTGAGGTTAAGAAAAAGGACGTTGAAATTTCTCAGTCTGAAAACGAAGCAAACCTTAAGAAACAGAACACTATTCTTGAAAAATATAATCAGGAAGACGCATATTATCAGAGCTTGATTGAAAAGGCAGAACAGGAAAAGGCACAGTTCTCTGCATCTCTTGACCAGCAGATTGGTAGCACAGGTTCATCAGGTAACGGTATTATTGATAACGGACCTACTAACCATAGCTTCCGTAAGTCATCAAGTGGTTTTATCTGTCCTTTACAGGATGGTGCAGTAAGATACTCTGCAACATTTGCAAGTCACTCTGCAAGAGGTACTGCTTCTGTTGACTTAGTTGCTCCTAAGAACAGAGTGGTTAATGGTAAAACTTATTATACAACAAAGGGTGCAAAGCTTTACGCAGCTGCGTCAGGCGTTGTTACAAAATCAACTTATGCAGCATCAACTTATGGTAACTATGTAAATATCGACCATGGTAACGGTATGAGCTCACTTTGTGCTCATATGGATGCAAGATATGTTGCGGTTGGTACCAGAGTTACTCAGGGTCAGGTTATTGGTCTTTGCGGTAATACAGGTAACTGTTGGCCACGTCCATCAGCATCAAACCCTGTTGCCGGTGCACATCTCCATTTCGAAATGCGTAGAAACGGCAGTCGAGTTAACCCTGAAAATTATCTCCCATACCCACTTATATAACTTAACTGTAAAAAAGATTGGCGAGTATAATCCCGGATTATACTCGCTTAATTTTAAACTAACAGAGTAAAGGATGATGTCCTGTGAATAAAAAAATTTCATTAGGTATTGCTTTGTCCTGGATTTTCCTTGCTATCGCATTGTCTGTAACAATAACAATGTTGGTTTCTATGGATATTTATAACGATATAATCAAGGATTTTAACCATCGCTCCGATATTTATTCAGATATTTCAGATATCGATGAAATTATCCGTGATAACTATTATGGTGATATCAATGAGGATATTCTCAAAAAGCAACTTGCCGAGGGATATATCGACGGTATCGAAGATAAATATAGTTATTATATGACAAAAGATGATTATAAAGAATATAAAGAAGAACAGATAGGTAACAAGCAGGGAATAGGTGTTATTGCTGTTTTTGACAGTAAGAGTAACGGCCTGTATGTTTCCGAGGTTTCTGAAGGCTCACCGGCACAGCTTCAGGGAATCCAGAAGGGTGACATCATAACAGCCGTTGATTCGGTAAATGTTACATCCTCAAACTACAAAGAACTTCTCAATAATCTTGAAGGTGAAAAATATACTAAAGCCCAGGTAACTTTTACTCACGAAGGAGAAAGTAAAACTGTTTCAGTTGGAAGAGGCTATTCTGCACAGACAGTTTATTACAACATAATCAATGATGTTGGTTATATTAAAATAACTGATTTTTACAGTACAACTGCTGACCAGTTAAGGACTGCTGTTGAATATATGAATCAAAACAGAGTGACCTCCGTTGTCTTTGATGTGAGAAATAATGAAACAGGAAGCATTTCAGATGTTGCTAAATGCATTGATATTCTTGTTCCTGTTGCTACTGAAGGTAATAATGCTATAGCTGTTGCTGTTGATAAGGACGAAAAAGTCATTGAAACCTTTGCTTCTGATTCTAATAGTGTGAATTTATCCATGGTTGTTTTAGTTAATTCAAAAACCTCAGGTGCTGCTGAACTTTTTGCCTGTGATTTAAGAGATTTCGGACTGGCACAGCTTGTTGGCGAAAAAACTGCCGGTAATGGTACGATGCAAAAGGTATTTGAGCTTGACGACGGTTGTGCAATAGCCTTGACGGTTGCACATATACTTCCTTATAAGAGCGAAAGCTTCAATGATGTCGGACTTGAGCCTGACCATAAGGTCGAGCTTACTAAAGAACAGGCTGCGAGATTTGAAATGCTCACACCACAGGAAGATGCTCAGTTGCAAAAAGCTTTAAGCCTTTTAAATAACTGAAAATAAAATATATTCCTTCTGCATAACATAGTGCAGGAGGATTTTTTTATGTTTTGTGTATTGAATGTGAATAGGAGAGAAAATACCTTTTTTGAAAAAATCTTTGGTGGTTTGATAAAAGACCGGTATAATCTTCAGACTATACCGGTGTTTAAAGGTGCACCATTTTATTTGCTGGATGTTTATGTGGGTAAAAAGGGGATTTGTTGGGAAAATGTTATTTCGGAGGTTGGAAAGTGTGCCGGACGAATGGTTACGACAGAGTATGTTGACCTGCCGGAAGGAATGAATTTAGGCTTTTTTAAAAGTAATGTGTTATATGACAAAATGATGAAAAATACCTTCTTAAAAATAATCACAAATAATCTGAAACACAAGCCTATGAGTATTTTTATTTCGGATGTTAATGGAAAATATACAGATTTCACCAAAAAGCTTTCGGAATATGCCTCAAGTCTCGCAATATCAACTTTGGAAAAAGAAAAGTATTATGATATCTGCGAAGAAATAACAGAGAATATCGGTTTGTGTCCGGTATTGACGGATTCTGATTCAAACGCAACAGTAAAAATAAATGCCAATAAAAATGTTATGACAGTAGTTTGCGAAAATCAAAACTTAAACATATTTGAAGGCTCGGATTTTCATGTTCCGGAGATGTATGAAAAGCTTTTGCCTGACAGAGTTGAAAAGTATAACTTTTATTCTGCACTATATGAACTTTGCGGTGTGTTTTCGTTAGAAGAATGTTTTTTTGATTCGATTACGGTAAATAAAGAAAAAAAGTGCTTGTGGGACATTCATTTCTCTTGACACAAATGGAATTATTTAATATAATATAGGCTAATTGGGGCAGTATAACTGCTTGTTTAGTTATGCCCAAAATCCGAATATAAGGAGTTTTAAAAAATGGCAGAAACATTACTTACAATAGAAGGTCTCAGAGAGCTTGAGGCTGAACTTGAGCAATTAAAGGTAGAAGGCAGAAAGGAAGCTGCTGAAAAAATCAAACTTGCAAAGAGCTTTGGTGACTTGTCAGAAAACAGTGAATATGACGAGGCTATGAATGACCAGGCTAAGCTCGAAGCTCGTATCAGTGAAATCGAACACATTCTCAAAACTGCAAAGGTTCTTGACATTGATGCTCTCGGCAATGAAAATGTTCATATCGGTTCAACTGTAAAGCTTACAGATAAAAAGAAAAAGACATATACTTACACAATCGTTGGTTTTGCTCAGGCAGACCCTGCTGCAGGCAAAATTTCAGACGAATCACCTGTTGGTAAAGCACTTATCGGTCACAAAAAGGGCGATAAAGTAACAATCGAAGTACCATCAGGCACACTTGAATTCAAAATCACAGAAATCACAAGATAAGGTGAAGGAAATGGCAGAAAATATTAAGCAGAATCAGCCTGAACTCGATTTAGGTGAACAGCAGAGAATCCGTCAGGAAAAGCTCAAGGCATTACAGGAAGAGGGTAAGGACCCATTTGTAATTACAAAATATGACCAGACACATCACAGTGCTGATGTTAAGGATAACTTTGACGAGCTTGAAGGTAAGGTTGTACGTGTTGCAGGTCGTATGATGTCAAAGCGTGTTATGGGTAAGGCATCATTCTGTAACATTCAGGACCTTAAGGGTAACATTCAGTCCTATGTGGCTCGTGACAGCATTGGTGAAGAAGAATATAAAGGCTTCAAGAAGCTTGATATCGGTGATATCATCGGTATTGAGGGTGAAGTTTTCAGAACAAAAACAGGTGAGATTTCTATTCATGCCACTCAGGTAACTCTTCTTTCAAAGAGCTTGCAGATTCTTCCTGAAAAGTTCCATGGTCTTACAAATACTGATATGAGATATCGTCAGCGTTATATTGACCTTATTATGAATCAGGAATCAAAACAGACTCTTATCAATCGTTCAAAGATTATCAGCGCAGTTCGTAAGTACCTTGACGGTGAAGGCTTTATGGAAGTTGAAACACCAATGCTTGTTTACAATGCAGGTGGTGCAGCAGCAAGACCATTTGAAACTCACTTCAACGCACTTGATACAGATATCAAACTCCGTATCTCACTTGAACTTTACTTAAAGAGACTTATCGTTGGCGGTATGGAAAGAGTTTACGAAATCGGTCGTGTTTTCCGTAATGAAGGTCTTGATACAAGACATAACCCTGAATTTACTCTTATGGAGCTTTATCAGGCATACACTGACTACCACGGTATGATGGATTTAACAGAAAATCTTTACCGTTATGTTGCTCAGGAAGTTCTTGGCACAACTAAAATCGTATTCAACGGAATTGAAATGGATTTAGGTAAACCATTCGAAAGAATCACAATGCTTGATGCTGTTAAGAAGTATTCAGGTGTTGACTTTAACGAAATCAACAGTGATGAAGAAGCTCATGCAGTTGCAAAAGAGCATCACGTTGAATGTGAAAAGCATCATAAGAAGGGTGATATTCTCAATCTCTTTTTTGAAGAATTTGTTGAAGAACACCTTGTTCAGCCAACATTTGTTATGGACCACCCAATCGAGATTTCTCCGCTTACAAAGAAAAAGCCTGAGGACCCTAACTATGTTGAACGTTTTGAGTTCTTTATGAACGGTTGGGAAATGGCAAATGCTTATTCAGAGCTTAATGACCCAATTGACCAAAGAGAAAGATTCAAGGCACAGGAAGAGCTTTTAGCTCTCGGTGACGAAGAAGCTAACACAACAGACGAAGACTTCCTCTATGCACTTGAACTCGGTATGCCTCCAACAGGTGGTATCGGTTTCGGTATCGACCGTATGACAATGTTACTTACAGACAGTCAGGCAATCCGTGACGTAATCTTGTTCCCAACAATGAAACCACTTGACTAATAACACTGCGTAAAACCACGTAACATCAAGGGTTTAGAGAGATAGTTAATTTGGAAAAACTTACATCTTACATCAATTTTACATCAATTGATGCATAAAAATGTGTAAAGGATAAATATTCTTTAAATTTTTGATGTAAGCTATAAAAAAGAATCAGAGACTGTTATCAGATTGATTTCTGGAAACAGTCTCTTTTTTATGTTTAATTTAATCCACACATCCGACACATTCTCCTTTAGCTTGTACAATGAAGTTACAAAATTAAAGGAGGCTGTTTTATGTCAACAAACATTTCAATTACCTATCGTCAAGTCAGAGATTATAACATTCCTAATCTCACATTATCACCTGAAGAAACAAATGTCAAACTAGACAAGTGGGGGATGTTACACAAGAACTATTTACAAAAGCACAAACCTATCGTATTTGCAATACTTCTTGCACAAGGTAAACTTTGGCAATACCTTGCTGATATTGACATCCAAGCACAGAAGATGTTTGAAACTCTCGTTGAACAAATGAAACAAAAAGAAAACATAACAGAACAATTAAAAACAGAAAACCAAATGGAATGGTTGCAGGAAATAAGTAATATTTCAGCACGGGCAATGGAGCTTGTTTTGAATGATATAACATATGGATAAAGTACAAGGCAGGGAATTTGACCCCTGCTTTTGGTATCGTCAAATTGGTAAATAATCTTCAGTATTAAGTGCCTTATCATTAGAATTGTTTATCAAACCTATAACCATTTGCTTATAAAAGCCAATGGTTATAGGTGACTATAGAGATTTGATTGTATGTAGCATTTAAGATTATGTAAATTTCTCTATGATCATTGTTCTAGTTGTTAGAATGACCAAATAATAAAATACATCTTTGTTTCATAATTTTGTTTACTGTTTTTGTTATAAACGTTACACTATTTGCTTTTTGTTCAACAAAAGAGATATTAATATAGAAAAATCTCCATATTATAGAGCAAAAACTTTCTAAAATGTCGATTTGAGATGTAATTTTAATTATAGATAAAAGATATTTAATTTAATGCAAAACACAAAAGTTGTTTTTTTAATATCTCTTATGATAGAATTGTTCTTGTCGGAGGTAACGAATATGAAACATATTTTAATAGGCAGAAAGCGCAATATCAACAAGGTTATCAATGAAGAAGAGATAAAAAAAGAGGGAATAAGCCTGAATCATGTGACAGTTGGAAAAAAATATAATGCTAATAAAATTGCTAATGTAGAATGTAGGAAAAACGATTCTTTAAAAAGCATAGATATAAAAGGGCAGTGTTTCCTACTAATATTTTTGAAAAGCGGTTCTCTAACATTTTATATAGAAGGTATGAAAAATGTTTTTTTTGGTCCCTCATTTATTTGTTTTGATGAAACGGAAAACCCTGTTTTCGTTTCAAATAATAATGCAGACCATTATTGCATATATTTTCATCCTAATTATCTCAATGTAAATATGACTTTTAAACTTTTGCGTTCTAAAAGGTACAGAGATATTGCAATTACTCACGATATGTTTATGTTAAAACCGTTTCTTGATAAATGTTATTGTGTGCCGATTTGTGAAAGTTACATAAACACGGTCGATGATGCATGCATTCAAATGGAACGTGAGTTGTCAGAACAGCGTGATTGGTATTGGTCCTGCAGAGGACGCTCGCATTTTTTGCTTATCATAATGGCTCTGGAACGAATGTACGATATTTTCGGGTACGAAAAACCTGTTGAAACAAAAGAATCTGAAAAGGAAATCTATGATGTAAGATTGAATGATGCAATTGTTTTTATTGAATCAAATTATATGAAAGACTTGACTCTTATGCAAATCAGCAATGCGGCCGGCATTAATCACACAACATTAACAGAGCTATCAAAACAGCATTTAGGATTAACGATTATGGAATATTTAATGCAGCACAGAATAAAGGTTGCCAAAAAGGAACTTACCTTTACAGGAATTCCCATAAAAGAAGTTGCTGCCCTTTCCGGATTTAAAACTGTTCAGCATTTCAGCAGAGCATTTAAAAAGGCTACAGGGAAAACACCGGCTGTGTTCAGACAAGAAACAGTTGAAAATCGAAAAAATGAGTTAGGATTATAAAATATAAAATAGAATTATTATAAGAAAAACAATAGAATTAAAAGTCGAAAAAACATGTCGATATTACTTAATTTGCAATATATGTATGAAAGATAAAACACAACGACTTGTATTTGTTAGTATATAGTAAATAATTAGTTCCTTATTGATTCTAAAAGAAATAATCAAATTTGATATAAAGAGTTTTATTTTATATATTTAAGTCAATACAAAGAATACACATCTTTCATATATCATTTAGTTGTAAGATTGGTAATTATGATTATAAATCGCATAAGAAGGATAATTATTATGAAAAAAACAATTACTAAAATTTTATCAATTATGTTATCACTTGCAGTGATAATAACAGGCTTACCAGTGCTTGGGATAGTTGCGAATGCCAAAGAAACATATAACTATTCAGTTGGCGATATCATTGAGTTTGGTTCATATCCGCAAAGTGAAGTAACGGATTCAGACCTTATTTCTGCATTGAATTCATCATCTAAAACTTGGATTTCATATGATTATTACACAGGTACAGGTTACTATGATGACGGCAAGATGCAACCAAGTGACTATATGAAGTATGCCGATATTACATATGACGGCAATAAATATCGCGCAGTTACATTCACACAGTACAGACCTTATGACACAGGACATTTAAGTTTTGATAGCTTATCATATCAGAATGATAACGGATATTATACCGATACTGTTTATTGGTTCAAGTATGAGCCTTTGGAGTGGCGTGTACTTGACCCTGATGAGGGATTCATTATGTGTGAAAGCATAATTGACTCACAGGCATACAATAACACAATTTATTATGATAGTGTTTATAAAGAATGGTATAAAAATTCATTATGTGAAAATTATGCAAATGATTATGCAACAAGTTCAATAAGAGCTTGGCTAAACAATGATTTCTATAACACTGCTTTTACAGATGAGGAAAAATCTGAAATTAAGGAATCAATGTTGGATAACAGTAGCGATGTGGATGCAGCCTATGACAGTGATGCAACTTATGACAAAGTTTTTCTACTTTCATTTGATGAAATGAATAAGGGTGAATATGGGTTCTCTTCAGACGCAAGTGAATGCGATATTGCTCGTCAAGCTCAGGGGACTGATTATGCAAAATGTCAGGGACTTTATTCCAAGGGTGGAAATGCTTGGTTCCTGCGTTCACCTAGCAGTCAATCTTCTTGTATGTGTTTAGTCAGCGAGACCGGCGAGTATTTCTATTACTATGGCATTACCGATTCTACTTATTTAGGGGTTCGACCCGCTTTAAAATTTAATCCTAAATCAGAAATCGTTGTTCCGGATGATGAGTACATGTTTTATATTCAATATCCGTCACAAACAACAATCCGCAACAAAGATGGAATTATTCTTCACGCAATTGTTGATGGCACTGCACCTGAAGGTTCATATGTGCAATGGATACCATACAACAATAATTTTTCTAGTGAAGCTGATGGTAATGATTTATTAGTTACCGCAAAAAAGAATGGTGATACACTCTTCATTGCACAGCTTTGTGATGCTGATGGAAATCTCCTCATATCTGATAGAGTAGTACTTCACTCCAATTCGGGATTATTCCAGAGAATCTTAGGCTTCTTCCGTTCACTTTTCGGTTTGACAAATATTTACGAATATTAAAACTAATATTGAAACAAATTCTGATAACGACAATTGTCAGAGTGTATTTAAATCAATAAAAAAGGAGAGTTTCTATGAAAAAGTCAAAGAAAATTCTATCAGTCCTTTTGGCGTTGATAATGATTATATCAGTCATTCCAATGTCAAGCATTACTGTGAGTGCAGCGGAAACATCAGGCGCTTGTGGTGAAAATCTTACATGGACATTTGATGAATCCACAGGCACTTTAACAATTTCAGGTACTGGTGCAATGAGTGATTATGAGTATGTTGGTACAACTCCTTGGAGTCATATTAATTCAAATATCAAGGCTGTAGTTATTAATAATGGTGTAACAACAATTGGTGTGGGTGCATTTTTTGAATGCCTAAATCTTCTAAATGTAATAATTCCTGATAGTGTAAAACAAATTGATGGATATGCATTTTATAAATGCACAAATCTTGTAAATATAACAATTCCTGATAGTGTAAATACAATTGGTGATAAAGCATTTTCTTTTTGTTCGAGTCTTACATATGTAACTATACCAGACAGTGTAACAACAATTGGTGTTGGTGCATTTTGTTATTGCAACAGTCTTACAAGTATTGAGGTAGATAGCAATAATCCATATTATTCAAGTAATGAAGATGGTGTATTGTTTAATAAAGATAAAACAACACTTGTTCAGTATCCCGCAGGTAATATAAGAACGAGTTATACAATTCCTGATTGTGTGGTAACAATTGGTAGGGATGCATTTACTCGTTGTAATAGCCTTACAAGTGTAATAATCGGTGGTAATGTAACAACAATTGGTAAATATGCATTTTCTGACTGCAATTATCTTGAAAATATAACAGTTGGTAATAAGGTAACAGAAATTGGTACTTGTGCATTTTTTTATTGCACAAGCCTTACAGGTATCACAATACCTGACAGTGTAACAACAATTGGTTATAATGCATTTGAGCATTGCACAAGCCTTACAAGTATCACAATACCTGATAGTGTAACAACAATTGGTAATTTTGCATTTGCTTGTTGTATTAGCCTTGAAAATGTAATAATTGGACAAGGTGTAAAAACACTTGGCAAAAATGCTTTTACAGATTGTTATAATCTCAAAAGTGTAATGATTCCTAAAACAGTAACAGAGATTAATCATGGTGTCTTTTTAGATTGTGATAATCTTAAATATGTATATTATTCTGGTACAGAAGACGATTGGAACAGTATTGTTATTGAGGATAACAATGAACCGTTAAGTAATATGAGTATCCATTTTAATGTGCAAAATGAATCTGATATTATCACTTTTGAAGTTTTAGAACCTTCACGTACAGAACTTCGCAACAGAGACGGTATTGTTCTTCACACAGCTGTTGATGGAAATATTCCTGATGGTTGGTACATAAATTGGAGTTCAGATAATAATAATTTCAAAGAAAAAACAAAAGAAAATGATTTACAAATCATTGCAAAAAATAACGGCTACACAACATTTACAGCAAAACTTTGTGATGCTGACGGAAAAGTAATTGCAATTGATTCTGTTGAGCTTTATTCACAGTCAAGTTTCTTTGACAAAATCGGTGGCTTATTCCGTTTGATTTTCGGTTTGACAAATATTTACGAATATTAAAACTAATATTGAAGCAAATTCTGATAACGACAATTGTCAGAGTGTAAATAAATCAATATAAAAGGAGAGTTTTTATGAAAAAGTCAAAGAAATTTTTATCAATCTTCTTGGCATTGATTATGATAGTATCTATCATTCCAATGTCAAGCATTACTGCAAGTGCAGCGGAAACATCAGGCACTTGTGGTGAAAATCTTATATGGACATTTGACGATGTAACAGGCACTTTAACTATTTCAGGTACAGGAGAGATACGTGGCTATCCCTACTTTACTACAGATAGAACATATAATCGTCCTTGGGAAAAATTTAAGGATAATATTGCTTCAGTTGTTATTGAATCAGGTGTAACATCAATCGGATATAATGCATTTTGTGAGTGCACAAATCTCACAAGTGTAACAATCGGTAACAGCGTAACATCAATCGGGGATTATGCATTCGGTTTTTGTATAAGTCTTACAAGTGTAACAATTCCTAATAGTGTAACTTCAATCGTTAGTAATGCATTTTATGATTGCAGAAGCCTAACAAGTATAACAATCCCTAACAGTGTAACATCAATTGGTGAATATGCATTTTATAATACTGCATATTACAATGATACAAATAATTGGGAAAATGATGTTCTTTATATTGGAAATCATTTAATTAAAGCAGATGAAAGTATATCAGGTGAATATAAAATAAAAGATGGAACTCTTGTAATAGCTTGTTATGCATTAGCAGGTTGTGATAACCTTACAAGTGTAATAATACCTAATAGTGTAACATCAATTGGTAATAATGCAATTTATTATTGTACAAACCTTACAGGTGTAACAATCGGTGACGGTGTAACATCAATTGGTCGGCAAGCATTTAGTTATTGCACAAGCCTTACAGATGTATATTATTCAGGTACAGAAGAAGAGTGGAATAATGTTACAATAGATGAATATAATTCTCCATTACTCAACGCGACAATTCATTATAACGATACTCCAACTTCCGGATATTGTGGTGAGAATCTTACATGGACATTTGATGAATCCACAGGTACCTTAACTATTTCAGGTACAGGTGCGATGGATGACTACTATGATGAAGAAAGTGGAGAACTCACAGACCGTCCATGGGAAAGTTATTTGAATGAAATTGAAACAGTTGTTATCGGTGATGGTGTAACAACAATCGGTAATAATGCATTTGCATCTTGTGAAAGCCTTACAGAGGTTACAATTGGCAATAGCGTAACAACAATTGGTATGGCTGCATTTGGCGCGTGTATTGAACTTGTAACTGTAACAATCCCTGACAGTGTAACAACAATTGGAATGGGTGCATTTGTAACTTGCATCAAACTGGAAACTGTAACAATCCCTGATAGCGTAACCACAATTAGTGATGCTGTGTTTGGTGAATGTATTGGTCTTACAAGCATAACGATCCCCGACAGTGTAACAACAATCGGTAATAATGCATTTGCATACTGCGAAAGCCTTACAAGCATAACAATTCCCGATAGTGTAACAACAATTGGTGATTATGCATTTTATTATTGTGAGAGCCTTATGGCAGTAACAATCCCGGGTAGCGTAACATCAATCGGTGCAGAGGCGTTTAGTCATAGCGCCCTTATGACTGTAATAATTCTTGATGGTGTAACAACAATTGGAGAGAATGCATTTTCTAATTGCAGTGTACTTACAAATGTAACAATTCCTAATAGTGTATCAACAATTAGTGATTATGCATTTCCAAATTGCAAAGAACTTACTAATGTTTTCTATTTTGGAACCGAAGAAGAGTTTACTAAAATTTCAATTGGTACATCTAATGATGATTTGGTAAATGCAACCATTCATTACATTGATTCTAATGATGTTGCGACAGGTACTTACGGTGAAAATCTCACTTGGAGTTATGATTATCAAACCCGTACATTAACGGTTTCGGGTACAGGTCCAATGGCTACTTATAGTGTCGCTCCATGGGACCAATACCTATTTAATATTGATAAGGTTGTTATTAGTGATGGTGTAACGTCAATTAGTGACCAAGCGTTTGAACGTTGCGCAGTTCTTACAAGTGTAACAATTCCCGACAGTGTAACAGCAATTGGAAGAATGGCTTTTAGTTATTGCATGAACCTTACAAGTGTAACAATCCCCGACAGCGTAACAACAATCGGTGATGGTGCGTTTAGATATTGCAACAACCTTACAAGTGTAACAATCCCCGACAGTATAACAACAATTGGTGCGGCTACATTTATGGAGTGCAGTAGTCTTACAAGCATAACAATCCCTAATAGTGTAACATCAATTGGTGACTTTGCATTCTTTAATTGCGAAAGCCTTACAGATGTATATTATGGTGCTACAGAAGAACAGTGGAATAATGTTACAATAGGTGAAAGAAACGAGCCATTACTCAACGCAACAATTCATTATAATTATCATCCACATAACTATGAATCAGAGGTAACAACAGCTCCAACCTGTACAATTGATGGTGTTAAAACATATACATGTACAATATGTGGCGATTCATATACAGAAAGAATTCCTGCAACAGGACATACATCTAAAATTGTAACTGTTCCTGCAACATGTACAGTAGCAGGTATGGAATACAGTGTATGTGAAATCTGTGGCGAAACTCTTGGTACACCGACCATTATTCCTGCAACAGGTCATACCACAGGTGAATGGGAAGTAGTTCTTGAGCCAACATATGAAACAGAAGGCAAAAAAGTTAAGAAGTGTACTGTATGTGGAGAAGTTGTTGAAGAAGAAATAGTTCCAATGCTTGAAAAGGAAGTTGTGACAGACGAAGACACAGGTGTTTCAATGGAATTTGAAAGTGAAGATTACA
Source organism: Candidatus Fimenecus sp. (assembly GCA_045533355.1). Classification (GTDB taxonomy): domain Bacteria; phylum Bacillota; class Clostridia; order Oscillospirales; family Acutalibacteraceae; genus Fimenecus. The sequence goes on along the minus strand of JAZSHP010000005.1, from coordinate 5,432 downwards.
ACGGTGTAGTTGATATTATTGTTGAAGAATCATTCGACGGAACAGCATTTGATGTAATTGATACATCACTTAATGCATCACAGAAGTTTATTTATGACATCTCAATGACTGTTGACGGAATTGCAACACAACCAAACGGAGCAATTACTTTAAGAATTCCACTCCCAAGTGGATATGACCCAAATCGTTCTTTTGTATATCATGTAGATACTACAACAGGTAAAGTAGAAAAGATGCCTGCAAGATATGAAAATGGTTATCTTGTATTTGAAACAACTCATTTCAGTTTCTATGCAGTTGTTGAAGAAATTAATGCAACCATATCAATTCAAAATCCAACTACAACAACAATCAGATACAAAGATGGTATTATTCTTCACGCTAATGTTGAGGGAACAGTTCCAACTGGTGCAAAAATTGTTTGGTCCGCAAGTAACAACAAGTTCAAGACAACTGATTCAGAAGACGGTTCAACATTGGAAATTGTATCAAAAAGCAATGGTTACACAACATTCACTGTAAAACTTATTGATGCAGACGGAAAAGAACTAGCAACTGATACTATCGAAATGCGTTCAAAAGCAGGATTATTTGACATAATCGGTGGCTTCTTCCGTGGACTCTTTGGTTTAACTGAGATTCGCGAAAGATAAAGATTAATGCAAGTTTAAACATGAATGAGGAGCCTTTTTGATTGATATTTCACTCGAAAAGGCTCGTTATCACTCCGTTTATTATTATCAAACAGAGGTTGAAAAATATGAAAAGTTTAATTAAAGACATTATTCTGTTTATAGTTGGCGTTATAGCAGAGATGATAATCTATTTTCTAATGCCATATCTTGAGATGAAAAATGGTGATTATGCTGCTTATATTTTGTTACCTATTCTTGTTACACCTATAATCGGATTAATAATGGGGCTGTTTATTGAAAGAAAAATAAAACTGCTTTTCCCAATTATTACAGTAGTTTTTTCGATTTTGTTTATGGATATTTTTTATAAACAAATAATTGTAGGATATATATTGATTTATATGCTAGGTACATTAATAGGTATTGGTATGGGATGGGGCATAAGAACACTTGCCCTTTCCATTGCGGAGTCATTCAGAAACCGCAAAGATAAGCTGCAGACAGATAACATTAATAATTAATTCTTAATGGAGAAAAATTATGAAAAATATAAAGAAATTTTTATCAGTATTCATGACATTGATAATGACACTTTCAATTGTAAGTATTACAGCAGTTGCTGAAGAACCACTTTACTCTGTTGGAGATATTATCGAATTTGGTTCATACCCACAAAGTGAAGTAAAAGACGAAACAATTCTTGCAAAGTTAAATGCACAAACTCTTGAATGGATTTCTTATGATTATTATTCAGGTACAATTGACGAACAAGTACCCGGAGATTTTATGAAGTATGCTGATGTTACATATAACGGAAATAAGTATCGTGCAGTAACTTTCACACAGTACAGACCTATGGCTACAGCATATAGTGATGATTATACATGCCAGGAAGAAAATGGTTATTATATAGGTACTGTATATTGGTTTGAATATGAGCCTATTCAATGGTGTATTCTTGACCCTGATGAAGGCTTTGTTTTAAGTGAAACAATAATAGATTCTCAGGCATATCACAACACTTTGCTTGCAGCATTCGATGACTATTATCAGGATTCATCATGCGAAAAGTATGCAAGTGACTATGAGGCAAGCTCAATAAGAGCGTGGCTTAATGATGATTTCTATAACACAGCCTTTACAAGTGAAGAAAAAATTGAAATTTTTAATTCAGTACAGGATAACACATCACCATTTGATAGTGTTTATGATGGCGAAACTACTTACGATAAAATCTTTCTTCCATCTTATGATGATGTAATGAATGAGAAGTATGGTTTTGTTTCTCAAAAATTAGAAGATGTGTCCCGCCGTGCATATGGAACAGACTACGCAAAATGCCAGGGACTTGCTATTGAAGATGGTATTATTGATAAGTACTCATCATGGTGGTTACGTGCACCTGAAGAATATGGATGTTCAGGTTTTGTTGCCGGAGAGGGACAGTATAATCCGGAACTTTTTTCACCTTGTTGGACTTGTTTTGGTGTTCGTCCTGCTATGAAAATGAATCTTAATCAGAATTTTGATGTAAAGAGAATTAGAGAAAGATTCAGCATTATGACTCCATCGAGAACTAAAATTCGTTATAAAGACGGAATAATTCTTCATGCGGAGATTGAAGGCAATGCTCCTGCAGGCTCGTATATAAAATGGTATGTATATGATAATTTGTTTTCAACACATGTTCTTGATGATGGATACGCATTTGAATTGGTATCAGAACACAAGGGCGATACATGGGTTGAAGCAAGATTATATGATAAGGATGGAAATGTTCTTGCAGAGGACAGAATTGCTATGCATTCAAATGCAGGCTTATTCCAAAAACTCATAGGAATATTCCGAGTGCTTTTCAATAAAACAACAATTTATGAAGTCTAAAGTGTTTTTAATTGTTGAAGAATTATCATGTTTTCTGCATTGGCACATGATTTTATACTAATTAGCATGAAACCATAAACAAACTGAAAGGGGTTTATCATGGCTGAATTAATTGAAATATTTATAGTTTTAGCAATTCCTGTAACATTTTTGATAAGTCCCATTATTGCACTTATCTGTAGTATAGTTAGGGTTTCAAGATATAATGATGCAAAACTTCAACATACTATGAATCCCGACAGTTACACAGAGGAAGATTTAAATAATTTAAAAAAATCTGTTACAGCAACTTTTATAACTGCTTTGGTTTTGGCGATTATTGTTGCTGTTATCATATTGTTATTTGGTCAAAATATTACATATATGTAGGTAATTGAAATAAACAAATCATAAAGGAGATTAATAATTATGATTGATATATTCTTTTATGCTATCCCAATTATATCGATTATATGGTGGATATCAAATCTTATAAAATATCGTCAGGCAAAGCATGAAAACGAATTAAATCCTGATACTTACAGCAAAGAGGAATTGAAGTCTATTAAATCAAACCTTATTATTTCTTCTGTTATTGCCTTTGTATTAGTGGCAATTATCGTCGGACTGGTAGTTGCGTTCGCCATGGGCATTGCCTATATGTAAGGTGTTATCAATGAAACAGAAAACATATTATAATGTTTTGATTGTAGTTGTGGCTGTATGCCTTGTATTAACTATTGCACATTTTATATATGCCATTGACGCTTATCAGCATTGCTCCATTATTTATTTCATAGCAAAGGAGCTTTGGTGATATGAAGAAAACCAGTTTATTGAAACAACTTTTCACTATACTCTTTGTGGTTGTATTATTTATTTCATTTAATTTAAGTATTTATATGTTGTTGACAGTTCGTCTTTCCAACAACTTTAGTGGTACATCACAAGCAAAAATGGTTGATGTAAGCAAATATTTGCCACACGAAGAAAACTCTGATTTGGCAAGGATTGAATCATCATTAAAGCTTACGGATAATTTACCTGTTTTAGATGGTGCAGCAGCACTTGTTCCCGTTTATGCATCAATTATTGATTGTGTTTATCCCCAAGGCTCTGTAACCTATGAGGGTGGAAGTTTTTCTGACGACAATTTCTATGGCGAAAACTTTGCATCTGACAGCAAAATGCAGTATAAAAATACTGTTCGTGGATATGAGGCAATCGTTGACGGTACTACAGATATTCTGTTCTGTGCTGCACCGTCAGAAGAACAAAAAGCTTATGCTGAAGAAAAAGGTGTTGAGTTAGTTTTTGTTCCCATTGGACTTGATGGCTTTGTGTTCTTTGTTAATGAAAACAATCCTGTTGATAACCTGACAACACAACAAATCCGTGATATTTACGGTGGTAAATACAAAAACTGGTCACAAGTTGGCGGGCCCAACAGAATTATCAATCCCGTCACAAGATTAGAAGGTAGCGGTAGTCAATCAGCAATGAATTCATTTATGGGAGATATTGAAATTGCACCCAAGTCACCTCTTGCAATTACAGGCGGTTCAATCGGCTTTTCATTCCGTTATTATATGGATGGAATAGTTGCAAATAAAGGTGTTAAAATGCTGTCATTAAATGGTGTTGAGCCAAGTGCAGAAAACATTCGAAGCGGCACTTATCCTATTGTTGCAAAATTCTATGCTATTTATCGTGCAGACAATACAAATGAGAACATTCTTGTTCTTATTGACTGGATACTTTCTGATGAAGGTCAAACACTTATTGAAGAAAGTGGTTATGTCAGAATAAAATAGTATAATTTCATAATAAAAATACTTGTGTATAAAAATTCCCGGCGGATTATTATAAAAAATGGTATTATATTTTATTTACACAAAAAACACATCATAAAGTTATACAACTAAAAATTACACTGTGGAAATTACGCAGGATGTTTTTGTTTTTCTAGTAATTAAAAATACTTTTCATATTCAGTCGTTTAACGATTATCAGTAATTTAACAGTAAAATTGTGTACAATTATAATTAATAGGTTATATAAAACGTTATATTTTCAAATCCTAATAAATCTTTAAGCAAAATTCATATTTATTAAATTAATATATAAAAAGATTGAATATGTAAGGCAAATTGAGTATAATTTTTATATGCGTATGAAATAAGGGGATTTTTATGAAAAAGCAGGATTTAATGAACACCATTAAAGGTGCACTGACAAAATTAAAATTTAATTGGAAAACACCGCCTGATGGGTACTACGTATCATATCGAGAATTTTTAGCATATGCACTCGGCAATGGCTCCACATCTTTCATAGGTGTTATTACAGAATGGGCGACAATTACTATCAATGTACCAATGATGATTAGTTATTTTAAAATTTCATCAGGGTTTGTATTTATTGCAGGCATTGTTAGTTCGTTTTTACGACTTTTGAGAGCACCGATACTTTCAATGATTATCGACAATTCCAACTCAAAAAAAGGCAAGTTCAAGCCATTTTTATTGCCATCTGCAATCCTGACCGTACTTTTCTTTACGTTAATCCCATTCATTCCTGAAGAACTTAATAACAGGGAGCTTTTTGCATTTACCGTTCCGTCAATCCCGATTTTTGATGTCGAAGCAGCTTACATAAGTGTTTCAATCGGTGTGGTGCTTATGTTCTGTCTTATTCAGATTGGTTGGTTTTTCTTGTCACTCCTCACACAATGTTTTGTAGGTATTGAACAGACAATTTCACCTGTTTCACAGGAACGCGCAAACATTATTGCAGTAAAAGGCATTATTGCATATTTGCCTGAATCAATTATCAACATTATTATCCCTCTTGTTGCCGGCATTGCTTTTGCCAATAGTGATAATCCTATGAACAATATTATGCTTTATCGATGGGCATTTCCAATTTGTGGTG
>JAZSHP010000076.1:0-20980 GCA_045533355.1 Candidatus Fimenecus sp. | reverse complement strand
TGTAATACTACGCGCGTGTGCGAGTATTTATAAAGGGACTGAGAAAAGTGGAGATTTGACATAATTTTTTGAGTGTGTTATACTGTTTATGCTTGAAAGAGCAGAAGAGTTTGAAAAGGAAGTGTTTTGAATGGAAGTGCTGAAAAGAATAATGAAAATTCAAAACTCTAAAGGACAGTTGAGTTGGGGAGTGTGTGTGCTTGACCCACCTGTTAAGTGTTCTGAGGAGTTTTTGAAACCAAGAGAACAGTATGTACTTGTCTGCGGACACAGTTACTATCGGAAGATAAAAACTTTGATACTTGAAATTTATCATAATGATACCATAGGCGTGTTTGCAGAAAATGAAGAACACAAATTTGACTGCATACTTGCTTATGGAGGTATTAATGCTGTCATTGAGGAAATTATTCTTTCTTTGAAAGAGTGGTTTCCTGCAAAGGTGGTGTAGTGAGAATGAGAAGACCTGTACCACTGAAAGACCACCCGGACTTTTCTAATCTTGATAATGTCCGTGTGAAAGAGTTTAAAGAGGTCATTAACCAGATGATAGTAAGCTATCGGGACTTTCCTGACAAAGTTTCTGTGCTGAAAGAAATCTGGTCTGACCTTAAAGACGAGTATGTTGACCGGGTATCTTTGACCCCTGAGAGGAAAGTTGTGAAGAACGACTGTGAGCGTATTCGGAAAGCATTTTTGAAAAAACACAAAATAAGGACTTGACAAATCCAAAATTGTGTGTTATAATGCAATCAACATCAAGAGTTGAGCCGACCTTATAGGACGAGTTTATCCTTGTTGTAGAGGTGACGACCTCACCTAACGCCAGTTTAGGTCAATTATCGTTTTTATCATATGTACGAAGATAAAACTGGTAATCGAAAGATTTAAAATTATCCCTCCTACGGTGTATTCAGTGTAAGAATGATGCGTATAAAAGTTCTGGTAAATTACACATAATTACACAGAGCTAAACTTGCGTTGAGGGAATCGCAAGCCACTATTTGAGTATCTCTGGCAGATAGATGCTTGAAAGTGGGTAGATTCGACCAAAGCGTTGCGGGATTTGCCAGTCTAATAAGGCTGACATAGTGCAAAGGGTCTAAGAAATCTGCTGTCACTGTCCTATTATGGCAGTGACTCTCTTAAAGTGTTGTGACGGTTTGTTGCCAATAGTTCACCACCATCACGAATCTAAAGGAGTAGTCATAACACTTTAAGAGGGTCATTGCTTTGAGTAGTTACCCTCGGTATTCCGATTACTCGTTTATCCCCTTTATTATTTTCTTCTCCTTACGGTGTTGGCACAGTTGTACGGAGAATCCCAGTGAGACTATAACTGAAATACTTGCATTGTATTTTAGTGGTTCTGTCTCAAAACATTTTGACAGGACACCTGTTATGCTGCAACAGGGTTCAAAATAAATTCTCAAATCCTTCTTTTGCTCAGCCTGTGTGCAGAGCAGGCTGAGACAATGCTCAAATGGTGGAATTTCAGACACAGGAGACAGTCTCCCAGATAGCTTTGAAAACAAGTTGTCTATGCAGGTGTAAGTCCTGCTTTGAGCACCAGTCATTTACTATGCTGAATAGCGTAGGCAATGAACTTCCTTATGGCTGTTTACGCCGAACTCTTTAAAGCAAGTGACCTGTTAATGGCCTAACAGGTCATTTTGCTTATTTTAGTGATTAGGGTATAGCCAAGTGGTAAGGCAACAGACTTTGACTCTGTTATTCGTGGGTTCAAATCCCACTACCCTAACCATACCTGAAACGAGGTAAAGTAACTGACTCCCACAAGGTTGAGTTTAACCTCAGTTACGGAAGGAGGAATGTAATATGATTGTATTCACATACAAGAATAACAGAATTGATTGATTTTTTCCGGCGCTGCTGACAGTTAGTATACTGTCTGCGGAAGTCATACCGTCTTGATGAGGTCACTGACTTCAATTAAACAGAATAGGGAGGTCTCACTATATGCTTAATTAAAGCAGACCTCCCTCTATATCCAGATTTAACTCAGTTTGGTAGAGTGCTTGCTTTGGGAGCAAGATGCCGCAGGTTCGAGTCCTGTAATCTGGACCAATGTAACTTAGAGTTCTGGGTTTGAGTCCCAGTCGTGCGGTCCACGGCTCTGCTATCCGTGCGTGTGAATAGTTTTAAATGGATTAAAATGCTAAGTTGCATACCAGTAAGGTTGAGTAGCAAATGTCTCATACCTAATGACTTTATGTCAGGCTAAATTGGGAGATGTGCAGTCGGAGGACTTAACTCCACCAACTGCCGCTGTGGTGGAATAGGCAGACACAAGGGACTTAAAATCCCTCGATAGAAATATCATACCAGTTCAAGTCTGGTTAGCGGCACCAATTTTGACAAAAATTTCCTGATGTGCTATACTTCCTTTATGCTCAAAGAAATACAAAGAGCTAAATTAAATTGGAGGTATAAACCAATGAAGAAAACATTAAAAACCTTATTGACAATGATATTAGTTTTGTTGTGCTTGTCTGCTTGTGGACAGCCTGATACAATGACTAATAGCATTAATGAGGAACAAACCACTTTAACCAGTAGTTCTGCAACAACTACAAGGACTACACCAACCACAACACATACAACCACTACAAAGAGGTCTACAACCTCGACAAAAACGACCACAACTACTACAACAACGACCACAACTACTACAACTACGGAAACAACGACTACAACTACAATGACTGTGGTAACTACTCAGCCAGTTATTACAAATGTCGTAAATTCCGGTTTACCTATTACAGAGTCCGAGAGAATACTTCTCTGTAATTTGGTAGGTAGAGAATATGGAACAGATTACGTTCCTGTACCTGAGAAAGCAAAAGTAGTGGCGGTAGTAATGAATCGTGTACACTCCTCTTTATTTCCTAACACAATTTATGAGGTGCTTGTACAACCGCTTCAATTCACTGGTTATCTTTCGAGTAGTGCTTATAGCTCAAAAGTGACGGACAGTGTAATTCAAGCAGTAAACTACTATTTTAATCACACTTCGGAGTTCAGTCCATATATTATGTACTTTGAGGGTGATGGACATTGGAATTATTTTAGCTAATAAAGGAGCGAGTAATTTGGAAGAAGCAAATAAAGCCATTATAGTAAATACCCTTTATAGACACTTCAAAGGTAATTACTATCTTGTAGAGAAGTTAGCAAGGAATGAGAGCGACGGAGAAGCATTAGTTGTATACACCTCAGTTGTAACAGGTCAGACTTTTATTAGACCTTATGATGAGTTTTTTACTGATGTTTCAGACCGAGAGGATAATGTAACACATCAGGTTTACAGATTTGAACCTGCAAGTGAAATACGGAGTCTCTTAAAGCTTACTCCGACTAATGAGCTTGTAGAGGAACTTGAAACAAGAGGGGATAGCCCCTATGAGTCTTGTGTCAAGATTGAAGATGACAAGAATGTATGGGAGGTAAGATACCTTTTAGGTAGAGTAGTTGAGACCTTTGATAGAACAACCGGAAGTCCTGTTGAAGAATTTAAACCCTTAACTATGGCAACCTTTGATACAATTGAGTCCGCAAAGAAGTACAAGGAGCAGTGCTATCCTAATAGACCTGCTGTACTTGCAAGGAGAGTTATCCGTAAAATTATAGAGCTTTGACTGACAAGGGAGCAGGACAGTAATTTGACTGTTTTGCTCCCTTATGCTATAATGTATACATAAGAAAGTAAACAGCCAAGACCGCAGAAAGGAATGATTATATGGCTACTATTACAATGACAACAGCAACCCCTGAGACCACTGAAATCAAGGAGACTATCACTAACTTTGATATTGCTCCTGCTAATGGTCTCGACCTCCTGAGAAGCAGAGCCGAGGAGATACAGAGCAAGTGTAGCGATACACTTCTGAAAGAGGTGTCACTCAATACTATGGCACTGTACTGCTCCCTTTATTCTCAGCAGGTATTAACTAAGTACAGAAATGATAAGAAAGAGCCTGTTAAGGAGAAGATTTTCAGTGACTATGCTTTTTCACAGTTCTGTACCAAAATGGGAGTACCTGCACAGTACATCTTAAAATGTATGAAAACTGGGTATGATGAGCTTGCAGAACAGAATCTTAATACTTGGGTCGATGACTACAAGGGAAGTCTTCTGCTCAGAGAGTATGAAGATAAAGTAAGAGGTGTTCTTTCAGCAAGGTACAGTCCTTTTGACACCCCTCAGATACTTGATGTACTCAATAAGACTACAAGAGGTATGAATCTCAAAGTAAAAGCTTACTTTATGAATGAGGAGCGTTTTCACGCCAGACTTATTCAATCTGAGCCTATGAAAGTTGCCGGAGAAGATTTATTCGGAGGTATAGTAATAGACTCATCTGATGTAGGCAGAAGCGCACTGTCTGTAAACTTCTTTATCTATAAGCAAGTCTGTACCAATGGCTTATGTGTTTCAAGAGGTAGTGGAAACCTTTTCCACCAGAAGCATCTGAATATCTGCACTGATGATTTTAAGGAAGAACTTAGTGCATCTATCAAGCTGATTCCTGACCTTGTAAAAGAGTATGAGGACATTATCTGTGAGACAAGACGTTCAAACAGCATTGTTACTGTGGGAAGAACAGACCTTTCAGAAATCATTATGCAGAATCTTGATAATGCGGAAGAGCGCAACAAGAAAGTACAGGAGCTTATTGACCGACTGAAAGCAAAGACCAAACTGCAAGATGAGGGCGTTGAGAAAGTCCTGAGAGTAGCAAATGAGAAATACGGCTTTAATAACTGGGGAATCATTAATGCCATTACAGAAGTTGCACAGGACTACACTCTTGAAAAGCGCATTGAGCTTGAAAAGACTGCGGCAAATATGCTGAGAGCTGTATGACAGATAATCAGGCTAAAGAACGTGTTGCCCTAACAGTAAGAGTTTTAAAGGACTTAAAGCTGTTAGGGCTAAGTCCTCACAAATTAAAGTATGACCTATGCTTTAAGAATTATTCCAGTTGCTATTTCGGAAAGTATATCAGACCCAGAAATAAGGACTTTCTTCCTAAGATATTCATTTATCTGTATAAGGACTCAAATAATACTGAGCTATACAGTTATAAGGATATAATTAGCACTGTAATACACGAAGTATGTCATCATATTCAGTGGTCTAACCCCGACTTTGTAAGAGTCAAGGGAGTGATGCACAATAAAGAGTTCTGGGATTTGTGGAACAGTTATATGAATAAATACTATGAACTCACTAATGAAGAAAAGGGAGAAAGATATGCTAACAGCGTTAAAAAGAGTATCAGAAAAGGTAGTCATAGCACTTCTTAAATTTATATCCGGATTACTTCAAAGAGCCTTAGTGGTTCTCACACTCTTTATAGCTGTGCTGTGCTGTGTTATCTTTTTATATGGACTTTACTCACATTCAATATTCTACTGTGCTTTTAGCTGTGTGGGAGAAGTTGTGTTTGTGTATGTAAATAAACAGACCTGAGAGGAGGTGTAGATATGGATAATAATGAACTTGAAGAGGTTAAGCCTTTAGAGAGATACAAATATAATGAAATCATTGATATGAAAAGAGAGGTGTTTGACAAGTCTCTTGCTATCACTGAAATGAATGTAGGAACTCTTGAAAGTCTGCGTAAAGTTTTGTCAGTCCACTATGATAATATGAAAGTGCAGATAGATGCACTTTCTAAGTTAGCAAGCAAAGAGGAAACTCCCGAAGCTGACAAAGAAAAGGCGGTAGAAACTATTGAGCAGATGTATCTCATTATGTTTTCTATGGAGTACAAAGCAACAGCCATTTATGACCGAGTGAAAAAAGCACAGGCACAGTTGTCATAGGGCGTTTTGACAAGTCCTTTGCAATGTGATATACTATACACAGTGAATAAATCACTCATCAATAATTAATTTTACAGGAGGAAAAATGTATGAACACAAAAGTAATTGAGGGTCTCAGAGCAATGAGTGAGGGTTTCAATCTTCTTATTGAAGGTCTCTCCGAGTCTGTAACAGCTATCAACACAGCTATTTCTGAGGAGGTTGCTGAGAAGCCTAAGAAGTCAAAGAAGTCTGAACCTACTAAGGAGGTAGAGCCTGAGACAGAAGCTACATCTGAGTATACAGAGGACGAGCTTAATTCTATGTCCTATAATGAACTCAAAAAGCTCGCAAAAGAGCTTGGTATCTCTGCAACTGGAAATCGTAAAGAGCTTGTAAAGAAGCTTTTAAGCGGTGAGACAGATGAGACTGACGAAGCAGAAGATGAGCCTGTTGAGGAAGAAGCTCCTAAGAAGTCCACAAAGACAAAGGCATCTAAGAAGAAGCCTGAGCCTGTTGAAGATGATGAGGACGAAGAAGATGAGTCCGAAGACGAAGAAGACGAGGACGAGACAGACCCTATCGCAGAGCAGGTAAACGAGCTTGTAGCTGATATGACCGATGAGGAAATCAGAGAACTTCTCGAATCCGTTGACATTTCTTCAAAGGGCAAGAGAGAAGCACTCATTTCAAAAGTTATCACAGCCGTTTCTGAGGGACTTATCTCTCTCGAAGACGAAGAAGATGAGGACACTGACAGCGAAGATGAAGACGATGCAGATGAGGAGGAAGAAGCACCTAAGAAGTCTGCTAAGTCAAATAAGTCCGGCGACATTACAGAGAATATGACAAAGAAGCGTAAGAAAGCTTACAAGGAACTCTGTGATGAGACAAACGAGCAGTTTGAGAACGAGGAAATCACAAGAGAAGACCTTATCGACTTTATCAATGAGTACAATGGTACTAACGATAAGATGAAGAAAGTCTCCGATGAGGACCTGCTTGCTAAGTACCTTGAAATCTCTGCAATGCTCATTGATGATGACGGTGAGATTGTAGAAGAGGGAGCATACTATATCAACGATGAGCCTTACTGCTGTGGACACCCTCTCACTTATAACAAGAAAAAGAAGCAGTATGTATGTGAACACTGCGGAGCAGAGTACGACGAAGAGTAATTCACATCAAGCAATAGGGCAGAGTAAAATCTGCCCTATATCTTTATATAAGAGAGGACTGATAACGTGTTTGTAAACAAGAGCGCAAACAAAATTGAGAGACCCGAGACCTTAAATAAGGACAACAATTTATCCGTAGAGTACCTTATACAGCTTATGGATAGTCCTGATGTTAAGCTTGATTATACTACCCCTAAAAGCGAAGCTGAAATCGGAGCAGTAGACATATTTGTACGTTCATATTATGGCAATTATGTTCTCGCAGATAAGACTACTAATCAGGCAAACATCACACATTCTGTTGAGAATGAAAAGCTCCCAGACGGAATGACCTTTAATGACTATGTTCTGTTTATCTGTTCAACACTAATAAGGACTGTGTATAAAGGAACAGATGATACTACATTAGCTCTAAATGCTTTCCCCACACCCTTTGGAGTGATACACGACCCTGTTAGGGACTGTGATGTAGCCATAATTCAGCTATGTGTAAACGTGGAGCAGTTACTCCCGGCAGTAGAAAATCTGACCTACATTCCTGTTGAGGAAGTAAAACTGCCCGATTATATAAAAGACCATTTTAAGCTCACAAAGAGCAAGGAGGAATAATTTATGGGAATCTTTAATGAAGTAATAGACATTACTCATCACAGCAAGAGAACACAGGCAGGAAACCTTGAAGCGGCAGGATTATTAAAGCCAATAAGTAGTGATTCAAGAGAAGTAGTCAATACCTCAGTTCCCCAGAATGTGACGGTAGAGAAAGCTATCGAGTATTTTAAAGCTAATGCAACAGGCGAGTACACCAATCTCTATACTGCCACTGCACAATGGCTTGAAAAGTTTAATAGCTATTCAAGAACTATTATGAATAAGGCTACTGAGAATATTCCCTCTGTCGATGTTTCTGAGGTGAGCGAAGATGAGTGAGTATCTCCCTAAGTACGAAGACTGGACTGAACAAGACTATCTGAATGATGAGCATATAAGGTACTGTATTCCAATGACTGCTCACGCTCTTGAAGAAGAACAAGAGCAGGAAGAAAAGCTGAGAGATAAGAATTGCATAGTTGAAGAGAAGTTTGACGGAACAAGAGCTATCTTACAGTTTATGACCTATGGTTGCAGAGTTTTCTCCCGAAGAATAAGTAAGAAGACAAACTGGTTTACTGAGAACTCTGATTCACTCCCCCAGATGAGAGACCTGATTATTCCAGAGCTTTCCGGAACAATAATTGACGGAGAAATGTTTATCCCTGACCGACCTTTTAAAGACGTTTCAGCCACTATGAATTGCAAGTGGGATAAAGCCATAGAGAGACAGAAAGAGTTAGGGGAAGTAGTTCTGCATACCTTTGATATTCTGTATTATAGAGGAATCTGCGTAGAGCGTTTATCCCTTAGAAGAAGAAAAAAGTTCCTGAGAAAAGTTATGCAAGTTCTTGAACAGTATAAGGTAAAGTGTATAGTCGAAGTACCTTACTTTCAGTGCGGTGAGACTATTACTATACAGCATACAGAGCCTTATGATACTTGGTTTCAGACATTCTCAAATGCAAGAGAGTATTACAATTACATTGTAAACAAAGGCGGCGAGGGAGTTATAATAAAAGACCTTTCGATGCTTTATGAGTACAAGAGAAGTAAGGCATTTCTCAAAATCAAGAAGTTCTATACAAGAGAGTGCATACTTACAGGGTTTACTCCACCGACAAAGTATTATGACGGAAAGTTCCCTGATGATAGGTGGGACTATTGGGAGACACCTGACGGAGAAGAAAAGCTGTTCCCCTCTGAATCTGCAAAGAAGCTACTAAGCAGAGGTTATCAGCCATTGACTAAATTCCACTATAACCAGTGGGTCGGAAATATGCAGTTTGGTGTACTGATAACTCCCGAAGAAATCAACGGGCTACCTAAGAACAAGACATTTGACTTTGACTATATGACAATAGACGGAAGAAGTCAAGCTATCCTAAATGTAGGAGAGTGTTCCGGTTTTGATGATGAACTCAGAGCAAAGATAAGCGAAAATCCCGAGAAGTACAAACTTTTTGTGATTGAGGTAAAGTGTAATGAAGTATTCAAAGATACTGGAAAGATGAGACACCCTCGATTCCTGAGATTCCGGGGAGATAAAAGTGTAAGGGAGTGTACCTACCATAATCATATAACGGAGTGATATTATGATAGCTGTTTATACTATTTCCAATGTTTTTTCTCTTTGCATCACAGAGGTTGTTCACGATGTAGAGGACTATATAAAGTTCTATGTACAAGACAATCTCAGCGGAAAAAGAAGCCGAATATGTAAGTCGAGAGTAAGAACAACCACTAAGGGCGAGGCATATTTTGAGCATAAAAAGCAAAGGATTTATCTTGATGAGTGTATGAAAGTATAAAATACCCACTTGATTTTTTTATACAAATACTGTACAATAGGAGTGACAAATAAAGTCACTCCTATTTTTATATCTGAATGAGGTGATAAGTTGTACAGTGTAGCAGAAATGAAAGTGGTAATTAAAGACTACATTACAAGTATAAGGCAGAAATTTCAGAAGTTCCTATATGCACCTTATGTAGCCTACTGTGGTAGAGTGTCAACATCAGAATTAGTAAATGCGGTGTTCTCTTTCTGTGAGCTTTATTCCGCAGTAACCTTTTATCCCTATCAGGAACAGTTTGCAAAGCGTGTAATTCGCTCAGTTCTTGAAAATGACGGTGAAGAAATAACTGCATTGTTTTCAAGACAGAGCGGAAAGTCTGAGACAGTAGCAACAACAGTTGGAGGTTTGATGATTATTCTACCTCAATTATCTAATATGCCTATGTTTGCAGATGACCCCAGACTGAAAATGTTTAAGGACGGAATGTGGGTAGGAATATTCGCTCCCTCTTTAAGACAAGCTCAGACTACCTATGGCAGAATGAAAGCAAGATTACAGTGCAAGCAAGCATCAGCAATTTTGGAAGACCCCGAGTTTAGACTATTTTTTAGTACCTCAAACGGACAGACTGTCGCCTTAACTAATGGTTCACACGCTACTGCTATTTCAGCGAGTGACGGAAGTAACATCGAAGGTGAATCTTTTAAGCTGATTATATGCGAGGAGTGTCAAGATATTTCTAATTTCAAAATCAGAAAATCTATACACCCTATGGGAGCTGCTTATAATGCAACAATTGTAAAAATCGGAACAGCAACGACCTTTAAGGGAGACTTCTATGAAGCAATACAGCGTAATAAGGCAGAAGCACTTACAAAGAAGTCACATATCAAAAACCACTTTGAATACGATTATCAGGTGGTAATGAAGTATAACCCGAAGTATGCTAAGTATATCGAAAAGGAAAAGAAGCGACTCGGAGAGAACTCTGATGAGTTTAGAATGTCTTACAAGTTAGAGTGGATAATCGAAAGAGGTATGTTCGTTGATATTGTGAAGTTTGAGCAGGAGAATACAGAGCCTTTACTTGAAAGAGTGATGTATGACACTAATGCAAATCACGTTATAGGAATAGACCTCGGAGGAAAAGGTGATGATACAATATGCACCTCAGTTGAAGTAAACTGGGAAATGCCTGTTGTAGTTGAGTCCTTTATCAATGAAGATAATGAGGAAGAGACCTACACAGCCTATAATTCTTATCTTGTAGACTGGTTGTGTATAGCCGCTATGCCAGACTATGAGGAACAGTTTCCGTTGATTCTCGACTATATAAAGCACTTCCGAACGTCAAAAGTAGTTTGTGATGCTACAAGAGAATCGGCGGTAGCACATAGATTAAGGGCGAACTTGAAGTGTGAGGTAATACCTTTTATCTTCTCTACCAAAGCTAAGTCGGAACTCTACAAACATCTTGAACGTGAGATAGTATCAGGAAGAGCAAGAGTTTGTGGAGGAGAAAAGACAAAAGAGACAAGAGAGTACAAAGACTTTATACAGCAGTTGGGGGAGCTTCAAAAAGGTTGGAACGGTGCAAACTTAGTTGTTTCTCACCCTGACGAAAAAAACGCACACGATGACTACCCAGATAGTTGGGCTTTAGCTGTATGGGGAGCTAAAGACAAGGGAGAAGTAAATAACACCGAAACTGCTAAGAACAGATTTAATCAGAGGTCAACTAATCAAAATAAAGCAATGCGCCGTAGAAATAAAATAACTGCAAGGAGAAGATAACTATGGTCGGATTTGAAAGACGTAGAGATGCAAGAGACTTCATTGAGATAGGTGGTTATATCCAGAATTTATCTCAGGAGCTTGATGAACAGCAAGTGCAAAGAGTTCTGAAATGTAAGAATTTCTGGAACTTTTATGAGGGTTATCACTGGGAAGAAATGCCTGATGTTGATACTCCCGAAGTAACAATAAACTACTGTGCGGCGTTTGTAAACAAATTCGTATCTTTTGAGTTAGGAAAAGGTTTCACCTTTACCACTCACGAAGATTGGGAAAATTCAGTAGTAACAAATGACGGAAGAACACTGTTTGAATATTTAGAAGATGTGTGGGAAGATAATAAGCAATACATCTTTGCTACTGAAATGGGACAGATGAAGTCTGTTACAGGAGAGTCTTGGGTACAAGTAAGCTATTACAGTCCTGATGAGTTAGATGACCCATTCGGAAAGTACCCTAACGGAAGACTTAAACTTCTCTTACAGCCGACTAACGTTGTATTCCCTGAGTATGACCCACATCAAAAAGGAGTCCTGAGAAGTCTTTCGCTCATCTACTCATACTGGGACTATGAAGATGCCGGAATACTTGCTCGATTCCGCAAGCCTAAGAAAGTGCTGAGAACATTTAGGCAAGTTTGGACTAAAGATACAGTAACTACCTATGACGGAAAAGCTAATGAACCTCAGACAGCTATTAACAAGTATGGTGTTATTCCTTTTGTTCAGATAAAGAATATGGTACTTGCAGGACATAATGACGGAAGAAGTGACCTCGAAGACATAGTACCTATGAATGTGGAGTTCAATATCAAGAAGTCAAATGTCAGCGAGATTCTGGACTACCACGCTGCACCTGTTACACTTGTATTCGGAGCTAAAATCGGAAATCTTGAAAAAGGTGCTAATAAGCTATGGGGAGGACTCCCTAAAGATGCTAAAGTGCAGAACCTTGAACTCAACGGAGATTTAGGTGCAAGTCAGAATTATCTCGCTTCAATCAAACAAGAAATGTGCGAGATAAGTGGTGTACCTGAGACTGTACTTGGTGGAGCGGCAAGTATTAGTAATACCAGTGGTGTTGCTTTACAGTATATGAACTTACCACTTATTGAAAAGACCCGGACAAAGAGACAAGCTACTGAGGACGGTCTTGAAAGAGTGAATGAGCTTATATTACTTATATCTCTTTTAGAGGGACTTATTACAAAACCTGCTGATGCACCACTCAGGGATTTTCTTCATACAGAAGTTTCTCTCCCTGATACTTTACCAAAGGACACCCTCTTAGAGTTACAACAGATTCAGATTGAGTTAAATGCCGGACTTGAAACAAGAGCCGGAGCTTTAAAGAGAATGGGCCGTGAAGACATAGAGAGAAAGCTTGCTGAGATAGATGAGGAAAGAGAAAAGCACCCAGAATACTTTGGTCTTGAAGCACAAAGTCAAGAACCGCAGATGAATAGCGGAATGACAAACGGACAGACACCACAAGAAAATATGAATGTAGCTTTAAGAGGTCAGAATGTAAGTCCTCATAAGGCAGATAGTGAATAAAATTTTTGTAACCCCTATTTACAAATATCAAAAAGTATGTTATATTATAGGTACAAACCTAATATATTTATAACTTAGGAGGAAAATATAATGAGTAATAACAGAGGTTTTAAAGCAGAAATGATAAGGAAAGCAGTAATTAACAATGTACTTTCAGTTTTCAAGATGACAGCACACGCTGATGAGGTAGGCGATTCAACTACTTCAAACGCACAGACTACGGCTACTTCTACTCCTGCTCCCCAGATTAACTATGAGCAGTTAATCGCTCAGGCAAGAAAAGAGGAAAAGGACAAGCTCTATGGTCGTATCTCTAAGTTAGAGGAAGAGCAGAAGAAGTCTGTTGAAAATGCAAACGGCTATCTTATCAAGATAGGAGACCTTACAAAAGCTGTTGAAAATCTTACTGCCGAGAATGAAAAGCTCAAATCGGGAAGTGAAGACAGCCAGATTGTAAAGGACCTCAAAAAGCAGGTCGCAGACCTTGAAGCTGAGAACAAGAAGCTCAAAGAATCCTCTGCAACTGAGGAGGAAATTGAGAAGAAAATCCGTGCGGAATATGAGTTAAAGTCCTATATTGCAGAACAGAAGACAGTACATAAGGACGAAATACTCACTACATTCCTCGACACAATTACAGGAACTTCTAATGAAGAAGTTGACAAGGCAGTACAAGAAGCAATCAATAAGACAACCTCTATCAAGAAAGATTTAGGTCTGCTTGACAGTGAGGGAAAGCCTGTCGCAAAGAATACAGCTAAGAAAGCAGAGAAGAAAGAGTCCGTACCAAAGGTAAACCCTTCTGCTACAACTGGCGGCAACAGTCAGAAGTTTGATGCTGAGTACATCAGAAACCTTGACCCTAACTCTGAGGAGTACAAGGAGTTCCGCAAGAGTCTTGGTCTTAAATAAGACCACCACAAATCCTAATGTAAATAAAATGGAGGTATTTCTTATGAAGAAGCTCAATGCTATCAAGTCAGCTCTCAGTGGTATCCTTTCTTTTGGTATGATTGTTCACGCTGATGTTATCAATGGTTCAGGCGCACAGTATACACCTGCTTTCAACGTAGGTACAGAGGTCGGTGTAGCAAACGGCGGTACACTGTTCAGTGACCTTACAAGAACAGTATATTCTAAGGAAATCGAGTTCAAGGCTCTCCCGAATATGCGTTTTATGCAGTTCGCTACTACAAAGACAGAACTCGGCACAGAACCCGGACAGACAATTTCAATGCTCACATATAACAACCTTACTCTCGGCGGTAAGCTTGCAGAGGGTCGTAACATCGTAACTCAGGCTCTCAGTGGTTCAAGCAAGCAGCTCTCAGTAACAGAGTATGGTAACGCTGTATCTGTAACTGAGTTCCAGATTCAGACCTCTTTTGATGATGTAATGGCAAGAGCTACTACACTTCTCGGCAGAGACTATGCTCTCGTTGTTGACTGTGAACTTCGTGATGCCGCACTCAGCGGAACAAATGTTATTTATGCTTCACACGCTGATAACACACCTGTTACTTCTCAGGGAGACCTTACTGCTGACTGTGCATTAAAGGTTTCCACTATCAAGGACGCTCTTGAAATTCTTTCTACAAACAATGCTCCTAAAGCAGTCGGCGGCGCAAACTGGATTTGCTTTATTCACCCCCACCAGTCCAGAACTCTCCGTGATGACCCTGCTTGGATAAACGCATCTAACTATGGCGCTCCTGACCTCCTGTTCACAGGCGAAATCGGACGTATTGATGATACACGTTTTATCGAGACAACTCTTATGTGTAACGGCGCTGCTGCTACAACAGACCCCGGCTATGATGCAGACCTTGTAGGTCAGGGCGGTAAGCCTAATCTTTATAAAGCTTGCGTATTCGGTGATGCTTACTACGGCATTGCTTTTGGTCTTCCTGTTGAACTCCGTGATAACGGTGTAGAAGACTTCGGCAGAAAGAGAAGCCTTGCTTGGTACTCCATTTTCGGTGTAGGCAAGCTCCACGATGAATACGGCGTAGTAATTGTAACTGCATAATAGGAGGTAAAGTCCTATGAGTAAGAAGTTTGAGTACATCAAAAAGGCAGTTTTCTATTCTGAGCAGAATCCGGCAATGCTCGCAGAGCTTATTGCAGGAACAGTAACAGATGTTGCCACTTCTGTAAGTGTGGACGGAGAGCATAATATTCTCATTCCCACAGGCGACACTTCTGTAACTAAGACTTACACTGCCGAAGTTTTATCACAGTTCGGTGATGTAATGGAGGGACAGTCAATCACATATTCAGCAACCTCTGCAACTGGTGTGTCTATCAATTCAAGTACAGGTGTGCTTACAATTGCTAAGACAGCAAGTGAGGGAGATATTACTGTAACTGCAACAAGCGGTGGTAAGACAGGTACAACAACTGTTTCACTTGAAGCACAAGTTGTTACCTCTGTTACTGTTGCCGGTGATTCTTCTGTGACAATTCCCTCGGGTGATACAGCCGCTACAAAGACCTATACAGCCACAGTCAAGAACCAGTATGGTGATACAATGTCCGACCAGTCAATCACTTGGTCTATTCCTGAGACAACAGGTGTTACAATCGGAAGCAGCACTGGTGTTCTTGAAGTTGATAAGACTGCAAGTGCAGGAAAGGTAACTGTAACTGCTACTTGCGGCACTAAGACAGGTACTATTGAAGTATCTTTAGTAGCAGAATCTTAAAGCAGAAAGGAACGTGTAAAAATGGCAAGAATAAAGCCTAAGACAAACGGAGTTGTAATAGACGAGTCTATGGAAGTAATTCCTGAGACAGAGAACACTGAGTCTGTTGAGTCATTTGAGGACGAAATCAATGAATCTCCCGAGACTTATGAGGACAGTGAAATCAATATCAATGCTGATATTGTACAGAAGAGTCCTGTGAAGTTCGTAAGGATTTTACCCAGAACAGACCATTCTTGTGTTATCGGCGGTGTAAGATATACTCTTACAAAGGGAGTACAGCAGAATGTACCTCTCAATGTAAAGGAGATTCTTGCAAAGGCTGACCTTTTGTTACCTCTCTGATAAAGGAGGTGTTTCTCAGCTATGACAGTTGAGAATATGATAGCATTTCTCAGGCAATCTGTTTATGTACAAGACCCCAGTGTCACACCTATTGACAAGGCATATCTTGTTATGACAGATGAGGACTTGCTGAATTACCTTAACATTGTTAAGACCAGAAATTTTGCTGATATACCCTCTTTGGAGTTTCTTCCTGATGCAGATGTATATGGTCTGATAATTCTGGCTAAGAAAGAGTTATACTTTACTCTTGCTGTTAAGGAAGCGCCTTTAACCGACCTTACCGCTGACAATAATAACTCAATCAGGCGTTCTCAGCGTTTCGACCACTATATGAAGTTGGCTGAACAAGCTGATAAAGAATACTCTGATTGGTTAGATACTGGCGGCGAAGAACCAATGGGAACTGTAACAACTTATCACGTTACATTAAGTGACCGTTATAATACAAGGTACAACTTTGAAAATGCGGCAGTGCCCAAAGTTAAGTTATATGTAGGAAATATCACTGAAAGTACAGTAGATGTAAGTTGGTCTGTAAAGAATATAAGCAGATTTTTCAGCTATAAAATTTATGTATCAACTGAGCCTATTGTGGATTTAACTAATCTGAAATCACATATTGCTGAGAGTGCAATGTGTATTCAGACTATAAAGGACATACATCAAACCGCATTAAGAATTACAGGTTTAGCGCCTAATACTAAATATTATGTTGCTGTACAAGCTACAAATATGGCGACCCTTAAAGGTTATGCAGAGTATTTCTTCACCACCTCAGAACAAAGTGAGGAAGGTGATGACTAATGGCTGTTGAGCTTGATAATGACATTCAGCAAGAATTTCAAGACGGAATCGAAGAAGTTTACTCCACGCTTTTATGTAATCATTTGTTTATGCAGTTTTTAGATGAAACGGCAACACAAGTTGATGAGTTATATGGAGAGACTAAAGATAAAGTCTATGAGGAAACTCAGTATGAGCTGATAGCAAAAGTAGAGTATGAACACCCAAAGGGTTCTGCCCCAGAAGAAACTGTTATCAGAACAGCACATTTCAGAGTGCCAACAAAGCAGTTTACTACTTTGGGAATCCCTTTTCTTACAGAAGCAGACTGGGAGCGAATGAGAAAAGCAAAGTTCATTTATGAGGGAATGGAATATCTTTGTGATGAAGTAAAGCCAATGACTCTTGTAGCCGACCTTTGGCAATTCTTTGAGTTCAAATGTACTGCTGATAAGAAATCGTCCATACAGAGGTGATTGTATGAAACTAAGCAAGTTTGGTGACTGGGCTAAAGCAGGGGCTATGCTACAAGTTCTTTCATCTGGCAGTATTGTTCCTGCCTTTCAAGCACAATTGAAAGAAGACGGAGAATTAATACTAAGTAGAGTGAAAGAACATATAGATAGACAAGACCTTAACTGGGCCCCACTATCACCACATACAATTGCACTGAAAGACGGAAGTGAAACAATTTATGTAGAGACAGGTTTTCTTAAAGATAATCTGAAAGTGCGTAAAGTGCGCGCACCTAAAAATGGAGTCACATACTTTATCGGTGCAGATGCTTGGACTACACATAAGCCGAGTGGTCTTAAATTCAGTGACTTGATGATTTTTCTTGAATATGGTACGGCTAACTCCCCTCCGAGACCTTTGATAAGACCAACTATGGAAGAGTTAGAAAATATCATCAAGAAACATTGGACTAATTTGCTGAAAGACCTTGTGAAAGGGTGAGTTCCTTGAATAGTACAGTATGGTACAGACAAATCAATGAGGGACTCAAATCCTTTATTCAAAGTATTGTGACCCTCACAGATAAAAATGGTAACGCTGTTCCTGTTCCAGTCCGAATTAAGAAAGCCGATGAGGATTTCAAAAAAGAGGACTACCCAATGATTACTATATATGCTCTTTATACAAGTAAGAGGGACGAGAGTAGATACTACCCTTTTAAAGTTCTTAGAGAAGCAAATACGGTAACAGGAAAGGGTAAAATGGAAAGGTCAGCAGTACCTTATTCTATAACATATCAGATTGACTTTTATTCTACGCTTATGAGTGATATGGACGAAATGCTCAGAAAGTGGGAATTTGAAGTAAGTCGAGACTTTAACCTCCCTGTCTTAGATAGTGGCGGTGTAAGAAGATATGCACACGCTCTGCAAACTGGAAGCAATCTGTCAAAACAGGATAAGCTCAGTGACAATAGCAGAGTGTTCAATTCATCAATAACCTATCGGATATGGGCTGAGATTGATGAAGAAAATCCAAATAGTATCGAGGACTGCAATTTAGTCACTGAGATACATATAAACACAAATCCTTAATGGGAGGTTGTTTTATGGTAAATGTTACCGAAAAAAGAGGTTCAATCTTTAGCGTAACACTTTCCGATAATACTGTACTCACATTACAAGCCGGAGAGACAGCCACTATCAAGAAAGACCTTGTTAGTGAATCACTCAAACAGGCTGAGTATTTAGGTATAGTATCTATCAAGGATGCTGTTATAAAGCCTAAGAAAGAATCTAACAATAAAGAAAATGGAGGTGCAAATAAGTAATGGCCGAATATTTAACTCCCGGTGTGTTCGTCGAAGATATTAGTGGTATAGTAAATATGCCGCAGGGTAGTGAACCCACCGCAGCTTTTGTAGGTGTTGCATCAACTGGTCCTGTTGGTGTACCTGTGCTTGTTACTTCTTGGAATAGCTATCTTTCCACTTTTGCAACAGGACAGGACACAGCCTTTCTTGCTAATAGCAAGCTTGCTTATACTGTATATGGTTTCTTCCAGAACGGCGGCAAGAAGTGTTACGTTTTAAGAGTAACAGGTGGTACAGTATCAAGTGGTAAGGTAACATTCTCTGCTACTTCTGCTACAAGCACTGGTCCTCTCAGTGAACAGACACAAGTATACGGAGACTTTGCTACTATCTTCTCAGCTAAGTCTGAGGGAACTTGGGGTAATACTCTTAAAATTGAGATTCCTAAGTCTGGCATTGATACTACACTTAATACTTTCACTCTGAGGGTTCTCTACAATAATGTTGTAGTAGAGTCTTGGGGAGCATTAAAGAATACATCAAATACTCAGGGTTGCTTTGCAGATATAATCAATGCTGAGAGCAATTATATCAAGGTAACAGACCTTACAAAGACCGCTGTACTTTCAACTCTTGCTTCGGCAACTGAGACCACACCTACTCTCACATTCTCCGGTGGTACAGATGCACTTGCTCCAAGTGGCGCTCCTGTTGCTGATACAGTCTATGAGGCTTCTCTTAGTCTTCTCGACTTCTATGAGGATATAAGACTGGTAGCCATTCCCGAAGCAAGCGCGGCATTACAGGTTACAGTTGCTAATTACTGTACAAATAACAAGTACAGAATTGCAATTTGTGAGGGACTTGAAACAAGCACAAATGCTGAACTCAATACTCTCAGAGGAAATCTGAATGACAAGAACGCTGTGCTTTATGACCGTTGGGTAACAGTTGTAAATCCTCTTTCAAGCAGCGGAGCTTTAATCGCTGTTCCTGCTTGCGGTCATATCTGCGGAGTGATTTCAAGAATCTCTGAGTCAAGAGGTTTCTGGAAGTCCCCTGCCGGAACAGAAGCAGTTCTGAGAGGTGCAGTAGGTGTAACTAAGATTCCTACACAAGCAGAGACAGACTTAAACAATCCTAAAGGTATCAATACTATTGTACCTAAGACAAATTACGGAGTAGTAATTTGGGGAGCAAGAAGCTGTAATTCTGAACTGCCCTATGTTTCAGACCTTTACACTAATATCAACATCAAGAAGGACCTCAATGACCTGACTCAGCCTTATGTATTTGAACCTCACGATTCAACACTTTGGACTAAGGTAAGAACTACTTGTCAAGACTATCTCAACGGTCTTTATCAGAGAGGTGCTTTCTTCGGTGATAGTCCCGAACAGGCTTACTATGTAAAGTGTGATGAAGAACTCAACCCTGTTTCTGTTCGTAATCAGGGTAAGCTCATATGCGAGGTCGGCTATGCAGGAAAGAAGCCTGCTGAGTTTATCATCATTCGTATTGCTCACGAACTTACTACTGCATAAGGAGGTATAAAGACGATGAATAAGTTATTTATGACAGCTCACGCCGCAAGAACGGCGAGTCTTGACCCTTTACAGAAGTTTCGTTTCAGAGTAACAATTCCCGGACTTCCTGCTGAGATAGGGTTTACTGAAATTTCTGGTCTTGACCTTGAAGTAGGTGTTGCTGAATACTCTGAGGGCGGATATGAGTACACTCATAAGATACCCGGTAAGCCCACTGTAAGTGAGGTAACTTGTAGCCGAGGTGCATATTCAGGTGATACTTCAATGTATGACCTTGTTAAGTCTACGCTTACCAATCCTAACTTCCGTCAGACTGTTGTAATCGAACACCTTGACAGATTCGGAAATGTGGGAAAGACCTACAAGCTTGCTGAATGTTGGGCCTCAAAGTGGGAGGGCGACGACCTTGACGCTTCAAGTGATGATGTGGCAGTAGATACTATCACATTACAATATGAGTACCAACTGGATGACTAAATAACATTTCTAATAAAAACCTCTCAATTTGCACTTGCATTTTGAGAGGTTTTATTGTATAATGTAGTCAAGGTCATAAGACCTATATTCTAAATCAGGAGGAACGCAGAAATGAAAGCAAATACTAAAAGAAATTATAATGAAGAAACTAATGAGGAGTTTATGAACGAGTATCAGGCTGATTTAGCCGATATTACTGAGAAAAGCTCCCAGAATAGCTATGTTGAGGGTGAAGTACACGACTTACTTGCAGGATATGTTGATGAGGACGGAACAGTGCATAAAACATTTACCTTGCGTGAAATGACAGGTGAAGATGAGGAAGTTATCAACCGTTCTGATATAAAGTCTAATGGAGCAAAAATTTCCACAGCTTTACTTACTCGTTGTGTTACAAGCATCGGTACTATTACAAAGAAGTCCGCAGGCATAAAGAAGTGGGAGCAGATTTTTAAGGACATTCTTGTAGGTGACAGAGATGTAATGCTTTTACAGCTTCGTAAGGACTCTATCGGAGAATAAATAGAAGTAGCACATACGTGTCCTAACCCTGAGTGTAAGGCAAAGTTAAAGACTATCACCAATGTAGATGAACTTGAAAT
>JAZSHP010000016.1:0-7391 GCA_045533355.1 Candidatus Fimenecus sp. | reverse complement strand
TAGGTGCATCATATTCCATTTTAAGAAAGCTTCCACCACCATTACCACGATAAGTTTCAAGAGGCATGATGCAGTTCAGGAACAAAATATCATTATAAATTGTCTTTCGACTTACTCCATAGTGATTCATCAGAAAAGTAGAGGTTGTTGACTTTTCTTTAACCAACAAAGCACGAATTTCTTCACGTCGTTCAAATGTTGTCAGTCGTTCCTTCACAGCAGGCACCTCCTTTCTTGCCACCTATTATACAAGTCAAATGTGTAAGAAACCTACACATTTGAAAAATTTTTTCAAAAATATTTAATAAAAATTTTTTTGATTTTCGTCTAAAATGAACAAAAAATTAAAAAAGACCATAAAAATTCCATCAACAATAGAATTTCTATGGTCTTTCCTATATAACTTATGTAATTTAGCTAAAGGCGGAGACAAATCTATAGATTTTTTCCCCATATTATCACCCTCGTAAACACTATAACAGTACAAACTACGGGCAGTAACTTATACTGTCTTTACCACGATTGTCAGTATGGTAAATTGTTTATATTTTCTACTCCCCCCATGTTTGACAATAATCACCATAATTATGTAATAATTATGTAATAATCAAACATATCATTAATATTATACCTTTTTTCAACAATAAAAGCTGTCGAATTTTGTAAATATAATCATAAAATTTTTCGACTAAATATGACAAATTTAAAAGGAAATACATATTTATACAACTTACACAAACACAATAAAAAAATGCACTACGATCAACATTGCCGTAGTGCATCTGTCTGTGAAATAATATGGGTACTATACTAACACTTAACTTATCCTCTCCACATAAAAAGCAACACCACGACAGCATAAATCAAATTCAGAGTCTGCTACATTTTCTATCATGGTTATCACACCTTTCAAAAAGTATCTTAATCCGATATTTATATCTTTTCTTTAATGTTTTGAATATAATACTCTATCGCTTCCAACAAAACAACTTTTTCTTTATTTCCTTTGGTTCAATATTCTTCACCATAAAATCACAGCATTTTTTCTAAAGCTTCTTTTTCATTTTCATATCCCGGTTTACCTAAAAGTGCAAACATATTCTTTTTATATGCTTCAACACCAGGCTGGTCAAATGGATTAACTCCGAGCATATATCCGCTTACAGCACAAGCTTTTTCGAAGAAATAAACCATATATCCGAAATAGTATTCAGATATTTCAGGAATGTTGATAATGATGTTAGGAACACCGCCATCGTTGTGAGCAAGAATAGGGACTTCTACACATACATCATCAGGCAAATTTGGAATAGAACCGTGATTTAATACATTTCCGTTAAATATAAATGGTTTTCCATCTCCAAGTCTTGCATTAAATATATCAGCAGCATATTCATTTGACTTATTTTTGTCAAATTCACGCTCATACCATTCTCCATAATATTTATCCAAGTCAGCTTGTCTTTTCAGTCTGAGATTGAGCGAAAAAGCATATTCTCCAGGATTCCACTCTGTTGAATGTGTGCAATATTTGTCTATAAGATCCGGTCTTTTTCTGAACCAAGGATTATATTCTGAATTATGACCACTTGACTCTGTCACATAATATCCAAGCTTTAAGAACATTTCGTTTCTAACCTGTTCTTTATTGTAAAATTCTTCATTTTTTAATAGTTCTCGTAATTTAGGATACAGATTTTCGCCATTGTGTTCAAAAACAGTATAAAAAGCCTGATGATTCACACCAACACATTTATATGTAACCTCATTTTTGTCAACATCAAGCCAATCGCAAAGCATTCCTATTGTATGCTGAACACTATGACAAAGCCCTGTAACTTCCACATTTGAATGTTTTTGCATTGCTCCGCATAGCATTGACATAGGATTAGTATAATTTAAAAAAACAGCATTTGGACAGTATTTCTCAATATCATTACATATATCAAGCATAAGTGGGATATTTCTTAAAGCCCTGAAAATACCAGATACACTCCTCGTATCACCAACATTAATATCTATTCCATATTTTTTAGGGATTTCAATTTCATGTCGCCAAACATCCACATCACCATTAAATACAGTACACAACACACCATCTGCATCTTTTAATGCTTCTACTCTGTCTGTTGTCGAAGTTATTCTACATTTAGGACAATTCATCTTATCTATAATGACTTCAACAATTTTTGTGATTTCTCTGAGAGCCTTTTCGTTCACATCCATCAGTGCAAATTCGCACTCTCTAAATGCAGGGAACGTCAAAAGATCCCTGTAAACTGTAAACTACCTGCTCCAATAAATGCTATTTTCTTCATTATTTTTCTTCTCTTTTCTATTAATAATCTTATAATATTATAAAATATTATTTACAAAAAGAGTATAGATAATCTAATTGCAAACATGGACAAAAGTGCTATAATAAAAAGCCCTGCATTTTTTATGCAGAGCCTTAGATGTTTTGATATATTTTTCTGTATTCTTTTGGTGAAATTCCTGTTTTCTTTTTAAACAAACGACTAAAATATAATGGATCATCATATCCACACCGAAAACTTATATCAGAAATACTTAACTGTGTTGAAGAGAGCAAAAGTTTTGCATTATCAATGCGCAATTCCTGCTGAAATGCGACAGGTGAAGTTTGAGTTATTTTTTTAAACAAATGTAAAAATCTACTCTTGCTTAAGTTACAATAACTTGCCAATTCTTCTACGCTGATATTCGTACAATAATTACTCGTTATAAGCTCAATACAGTTGTATATCTCATTTTTATTACATATATCATCATTAATGGTTTTTCCCAAATTATAAAGAATTGATAATAGCAGTCCCTTTTCATTAGTTACTGAAAGTTTACTATTATGTTCAGTAAGAAGCTGGAAAAGCATTTTTTTCAATCATTATTGAATGTGGTATTAAATGCACACCACCACAAATTTTTGCTTCACTAAGCACATTCTCTACATAATATCCATTAAAATGCACCCATATTGTTTTCGAGTCACGGTATAAAGTGTATAATTGTTCTGTATTAGGCGGATATAAAACAACATTTCCTTTTTTTGACTTATAAATTTTTCCTTTATATTTTATATCACATTCGCCTTCACTCACAAATAAGATGTGATAATCACAACGTCCTTTTTTCTTGTAATCTTTATATAATCATCTCTTATGATTTTCTGAACACCACAACTGTTAATTTGCAAAAATGAAGTACTCTCAAAAGCAGTTGTATCTCTTTTGTCACCATTATATATTGCCATAAAAATCTCCATTCTGCCACAAAAACTCTGACGAAATTATTGACTTGCGACTTTTTTATACTGCAATCGAAAAATTATATTTGTAACAATATTTTATTCATGATAAAATTAATTTTATCATATAAATCAAAAAAGTCAAAGACTATGCACAAAATTACTACAAACAATACCATAATCTGCATATTCAAAAATTCTTGCATTTTTATCGGAATTTATTGCAATTATTGTTTCTGCGCCTTCTATTGCACATGTATGCTGTACAGCCCCGGATATCCCTATTGCAATATATATTTTGGGGCTGACTGTTTTTCCCGTCAGACCAACCTGCATATCATACGGAGCTTTACCCGTATCAACCAAAGCACGCGATGCTGACACGGATGCACCAATTTTTTCGGCAAACTCATGAGCTTTTTCCAGGTTGTCTGCTATTCCTCTTCCGCAGGAAACTATTATATCAGTGCTTTCTGCTTTTGTTCTCACCGTCGCCATCTGTGGCTTCGTGAGACACTTGATTTTAGCATATATGCTTCCACCCTGGGCAGGTCTGTACATTATGAGATTATCGTCTTCTGTCTCAAGTTCCGTGCAATCTGCACAAAGTCCTGTATTCAGCATAGCCGCAACTATCGGAGCATTTTTTCTTCCCCATACATCTGCATTCCATAGCACTACGTCAGCACTTTCCGACATAATACGTTCTGCAATCAGCTTTGGCTCAGATTTTTCTATCACGATAACTTTTTCTCCGATTTCCTTTGCTTTTTCGGAAACCTCTTCTCCAACTGTCCATACAGACTTAAGCTTTTTTTTGCAAAGTTCTCTCTGAACCTTTTTTACTGTTTGCTTTTTTAGTTCTTCTATCAGTGGAAAAAGGTTGTCAAACGTTATGAATTTACATTTTCTTTTTCCTTTTTCATTTTCAAAGGTTTTTATAACGCGCGTCGGCGAACCGCTAAGACCGCATTTCGACTCATCACAACCGATATAAGAGTTATCCCAAATCTCAACCTCTCCCGGCCTTGAAAAAACACTTGGGAATCGCAACACGAAATTTCTCTCCATTGTTATCAGAGCAGGCAATTTCATACACTCTCTTCCCTGACGTGTATCAGCTTCAATAAATTCTTCATTCTTTTCTATAGCCATAGCATTAGTGCACACTGCTATCCCAAGCATTTGAGAAAGCATTGGTCCAACCTGAGATGTATCACCGTCCACACTCTGTCTTCCACAAAGAATCAAATCATATTCCATTTTAGAAAGTGCCACTGAAAGAATATAGGCAGTTGCAAGTGTATCAGACCCTGCATATAAACTATCCGATATTAAAATCACCTTCGCACCAAGTCTTGTCAAAGGCTTAAGTACTGTTTCAGCCGACATTGGTGCCATAGATATGACTGTTACATCATCAGAGAGCCTCAAAGCACATTCAATTGCCGCTTCATCAAACGGATTAAGCTCTCCCCTTATCACTTTAGCACAAACAACAATCTTCATATATCATCACCATTATAAACTGGCTCAAGAGCCTTCTGAATCATCTTATATCTTTTGAAAAGCATTGCGTATTTCTGGGTATTTTCTTTATTTGGAACAGTTTTCGAAACAACTCCGTTGCATTTTTCGAGCGCATCATCACAATCTTTAAAAATACCCATTGCTATTCCAGCAAGCATTGCACTTCCAAATGAAGAATCATTATATTTCATCTCTACGAGTTCAATACCAAGTGCATCTGATATCATCTGCCTCCAAAGAGGACTTTTTCCTCCTCCGCCGATTATAACAGCACTGTCACCGTGTTCTATATTCATAGTATCAAGAGTTGTTTTGCAATCAAGCATACTCATTGCAACCCCTTCTAAAACAGCTCTTGTGAAGTGCGCTTTGGTATGTGATGCACGAACACCGACAAAATCTGCACAAAGCTTTGGATTAGCATATGGCGTAAGTTCACCGTTTAAATATGGATGAAACACAAGCCCCTCACTTCCTATTGGAATATCAGATGCTAAGTTATCAAGTTCTTGATAGTCCCCTCCGAAAGTGTCTCTGAACCATCTGTATGAAGCCGCGCAAGATTTTGTTGCTGTTCCCGGATAAAACATCCCGTCAACTATATGAGAATAGTTAATGAGATTAATATCAGGATAGGGTTTATCTGCAATGACACATATTCTTCCTGCAGTTGCAAGCTTTAATGTCATCTGACCTTTTTTAACAGCACCTGATGCAAAAACTTCCATAACTGTATCTGTTGTTCCGCAAAGAACAGGTGTACCTTCTTTAAGACCTGTCAATTTACTCGCCTCAGAAGTGATTTTCCCCGCAATATCTATCGGCTTTACAATCTTCGGCATCATTTCTCGTTCAATTCCAAGAATATCACAAAGCTCTTTGCTCCACTCCATTTTATTTATATCAAACATCATAGAGCCTTCAGCTTCTATATAGTCTGTTACATAATCACCTGTAAGCTGATGTCTTACATAGTCCTTTGCAAACAAAATTTTCTTTACTTTTGACCACTTTTCAGGCTCATTGTTTTTAATCCACAAAAGTTCAGGGAGCGACCAGATTGTGTCAGCTTTATGCAAAACTTGCTTATCTATTATCTCTGAATAATTTTCTCTTAAAAATGTCACTTCTTTTATGCTTCTTGTATCTGTCCAGTAAATTGCAGGACGAATAACATTAAAATCTTCATCCATGATAACAGCCGTATGTGTTGCCGCATCTAAAGAAACAGCACAAATATCTTCGGCACTGACACCGCTTTTCTGCAGAACTCCGTTTATATTCTCACAAGTAGCCTTCACCCAATCATCAGGATTCTGCTCTACAAAGCTTGCCTTTGGGTAATATGTAGGGTATTCAGTTGTATTAGTGGCACAAATAACACCATTTTCCGAAAGAAGCGTTGCTTTTGATGCACCACCACCAAAATCTATACCTAATAAATACTTCATTTTTATCATCCTCTTAGTACTTTATTTCATAATTAACACCATGAATTCCGGGATATACTCCTCGTTCAATAAGCTCTTGATTTTTATCATGACAGATAATCCATTTATTTTTCTTAAATAAAAGCTTATCTTCAGCTTGATTATCAAGTAGTGTGTTTGTATCTTTAGCTAATACAACAACACATGAAAATCCATCATCACTTACCTGACACGGGCAAAAATGAAGAGATGTTGAAAAAATCTCAACTGCCTCTCCTTTTTCAAGAAAAAAAACTTTTACTTTAGATGAATCATATTCATTATTTTCCATTTCGTATTGAAGTCCTAAAATCAAACATAACGGTGTTGCCGCCACATTAATCTCTGAACATTTATGATATTCAAGCCCATTCATAAATCTGTTATAACCATGAGTTATTCCAATCTGTGCAGGACATCCTCCAAACATTTCTGTTTTCAATTTATCTGATACATCCAGATTTTCAAGAGTATCTACACTTGCAATATATTCACTTTTACCTTCAGGAAATTTCAGTTCAAAACAAGCTTTTACTATTTCATCAGTATTAACAACCAATAGCTTACCATATTTTTTAAATTTTTCATCCCGAACACTGTATATTTCGA
Organism: Candidatus Fimenecus sp.; assembly: GCA_045533355.1. Lineage (GTDB taxonomy): Bacteria > Bacillota > Clostridia > Oscillospirales > Acutalibacteraceae > Fimenecus. The sequence goes on along the minus strand of JAZSHP010000016.1, from coordinate 518 downwards.
GTTCAGGATTAAGTTTTCTTAATTTTTCAATCATTTTCATCTCTCCATAATTGTTTAAATAGCAACAAAAGGGCGGAAATTCCGCCCAATAATGTTTTTAGAAAATAATCTTATGAGTTTTTGTTTTTTCTTCTTTGCCAGAGAGCTTGATAATACCATTTTTATTAATAAAATCATAATCGGCATCAACAAAGTCCTGGTGTCCACACCACGGTTCCATACAAATATACTTTGCCCCCGGTTTAGTCCACAGCAAAAAGAAATCATGTCCTGCATACTCCAACCCGATTTCTTCACTTGTTCTTCTGTTTCTCAATGAAACTTTTCTGGACTTCAGGTTCAAAAACACAAGAGCATCAACCTCAAAATATTCATATTTAAGAGGAAGTTCACAAGTGTTTTTACCAACATTTATAGTTTCATACTCAAGCAGATTGCCATTTAATACATGACTGTCTAAAATCTCAGGCTTATCGAATATAATGCTATATTCTTCTATTCCCTCAGGACAATAATAT
>JAZSHP010000144.1:0-10148 GCA_045533355.1 Candidatus Fimenecus sp. | reverse complement strand
GACTATATAATAAAACCAATATGGTGATAAATGTAGGGGACGATGCCTACATCGTCCCGAAGCAGGTCAATAGTACACTTTGGAACGGGACGATGTGGGCATCGTCCCCTACGATTCATATCCAAATTAATAATCAATTACACCGATAAATTATAATTTGAAATATAAAATGCAGGCGTGGAAGCCTGCCACTACATGGAATTTATCTCCACTGGAAATTATAAGACTGACTATTCCCTATTTTGGGAACGACTATTCCCTGTTTTGGGAACTAAAAATAATATAAAATAAAGAAATAAAAATAATATATTATTTAAAATAGTTGTTCCATAAATTATAATTTAAACTTTACATATAAAAACATTGAAATTCTAAAAAACACTTGATTTTATTATAATACTGTGATATTATATCCACTGTAAGAATATTCGCAGTTAAGAGAGTGGGGCGACCCGCTCTCTTAAACTTATATGGACAATTTAATATTAATTGGAGGTTTTTATGAAAAAAAACACCGCCTCAGTGGTTTGGGATATTGTAGAGCCCATTGCTGAAGAATTGGGACTCATCCTTTGGGATGTAAAGTTCCTCAAGGAAGGTACTCGTTGGTATCTTCGAATCACTATCGACAAGGAAGATGGCGTTTCAATTGACGATTGTGTTAATATGCACCACGCTATTGACGGCCCACTTGACGAGGCTGACCCTATTGAACAGGCTTATAACCTGCAGGTGCAGTCCCCCGGTATTGAGCGTGAGCTTTGTCGGGATTTTCACTTTGATTGCTATTTAGGTGAAAAAATTCAGGTAAGACTTATCAAGGCTTTTGAAGGCAAGAGAGATTACAAGGGTATTCTCATTGACTATGACAACGAGAGTGTTACAATTGCAATTGATGAAGAAACTGAAATGAATATATTAAAGAAAGAAGCATCATGGATTAAAGCTGACGATTTCGGTGGAATCGGAAATCTTGAAGATTAATCCGGACTAATTCTAGGAGGTTTTATAGAAAATGAATAAGGAATTTTTCGAAGCAGTAGCCTTAATGGAAAAGGAAAAAGGTATTCAGGCTGATTACCTTTATGAAAAAATCAGTGAAGCAATTGTTAAGGCAGTAAGAAAAGATTATAACAACAAGGATGTTGTATCTTGTGACATTGACCCGGAAGCAAAGACAATGAGAGTTTATGTTCACCTCAACATCGTTGAAGAGCTTGAAGATTGGGACGCAGATATTCTTCTTGAAGATGCTCTTGAATATCGTGCTGATGCAAAGGTTGGTGAAACTCTTGAAATCGACCTTGATACAATGAAATTCGGCAGAATTGCTGCACAAACAGCTAAGCATGTTATCCGTCAGGGCATCAAAGATGCAGAAAGAGGTCAGGCAATCAAAGACTTCCAGTCAAAGACAAAAGACCTTGTTACTGCAAAGGTAAGCAGAATCGACCCTGTTACAGGAAATGTTACTCTTGAAATCGGTAAAGGTACAGCAGTTCTTCCAAAGGGTGAACAGGTACCGGGTGAAACATTCACAGAAGGTCAGCTTATCAAGGTTTATATCAGTGATGTTAAAGAAACAACACGTGGACCAAGCGTTATGATTTCAAGAACACACTCAGGTCTTGTAAGACGCCTCTTTGAACAGGAAGTTCCTGAAATTTATGACGGTATCGTTGCTATTCATTCTGTTTCTCGTGAAGCAGGTGTAAGAACAAAGATGGCTGTTAACAGTACAGACGAAAATGTTGACCCAATCGGTTCTTGTATCGGTCCTCGCGGTGCTCGTGTTAACAGCATTGTTGAGGTTCTCGGTGGAGAAAAAATCGACATTGTTAAATACAGCGAAGACCCTGCAGAATTTATCGGTGCAGCACTTGCTCCTGCAAATGTTCTTCAGGTTGAAATCATTGATGCGGATGCAAAATCATGTCAGGTTACTGTTCCTGACCACCAGTTATCTCTCGCAATCGGCAACAAGGGCTTGAATGCTAAGCTTGCCGCAAAGCTTACAGGTTGGAAAATCGACATCAAGCCTGAAAGTGGATTCTACGAGGGCTAAGCCTAATACTTAACGGAAGAAAGGAGATAATAGCATTGAAACAGAAGAAAATTCCAATGCGCAGATGCAACGGTTGTAATGAGCAAAAGCCTAAAAATGAACTTATCAGAGTTGTGAAAAGTCCTGAGGGTGTAATCAGTCTTGACCTTAAAGGAAAGGCATCGGGCAGAGGTGCATATATCTGTAATGATTTAACTTGTCTCCAGAAAGCCAGAAAATCACGAAGAATCGACAGAACTTTTGAAATAGCTATTCCTGATGATGTTTATAATAACTTGGAGGAACAAATCAAAAAAAATGATTAATGATAAGTTACAAGGAATTTTAGGTCTTTGCCGAAAAGCAGGGAAAATGTCATTGGGACACGACGCAACCATTACTTCAATCAAAAAGAGAAAATCACAGCTTGTGATAACTTGTTGTGATGCATCTGACAGATTAAAAAAAGAAATGCAGGATGAATGTTCCTATGATAACAGAAATATTAAATATATAGATGTTTCATTTACTATGAAAGAACTTTCACTTTGTATTAATGCTCGTGCAGGGGTTATTTCAATAGACGACCAAGGCTTTGCAAACAAACTTGAAAGTATTATAACGGGAGGTTATGAGAATGATTAAAAAGTACAAGGTACACCAAATTGCGAAGGATTTTGACATTCAGAGTAAATTTATTATAGAAAAACTTTCACAGAATTTTGAGGGTGAAAAGAAATCACAGACTGCCCTTGAAGAAAAAGAACTTGACTTTATCTTTGATGTGATTACAAAAGAAAATTCTGTTAAGAGCTTTGACGAATATTTCAACGCTGTTCCTAAAGAAACGCCAAAGGCTGAGAAAAAGCCTGAGCCTAAAAAGGAAAAGCAGGAAATTGATAAGAAAGAAACAAAGCCTGTTGATGGTAAAAAGACAAATGCTCCTGCAAAGCAGAATCCACAACCACAACAGCAGAAGAAAAAGGATAAAGACCCAAACAAGCCAATGCAGGCTCGTACAAAGGGTGAAATGCGTCATATTGATACAAGAGCAAACTCTTTTGACGCTGAAAAATATAATGAAAAATACGAAAATATTGCTCCTGCAAATACACACCAGAGCGATAATATGGTTAAAAAGCAGAAGCTTAAGCAGAAGAGTCAGCAGTACCGCAAACAAGGTATGAGAAGCGGCAAAAAGGAAACTGAAGCAGAAAGACTCAAGAGAATTGCAGCAGAAAGAGCTAAGAAACCACCTGTAATCACAGTTGGTGACGAAATCACAGTCGGTGAGCTTGCATCTCGTCTTAAGATGACTGCTGCTGAAGTTATCAAAAAGCTTTTCACCCTCGGTATGATGGCATCTGTTAACGAAGTAATTGATTATGACACAGCTGAAATCGTTGCAACAGAACTCGGCGCAAAGGTTAGCCGTGAGGTTGTTGTTACAATCGAAGAAAGAATTATTGATGACTCAGAAGACGATGAAGAAAACCTTGTAACACGTGACCCTGTTGTAGTTGTTATGGGACACGTTGACCATGGTAAGACATCACTTCTTGACGCTATTAAGAATACAAATGTTACTGCTACTGAAGCAGGTGGTATTACTCAGCACATCGGTGCTTACAGAGTAAATCTTAATGGTCAGTTCATCACATTCCTTGACACACCTGGTCACGCTGCATTTACTTCAATGCGTGCTCGTGGTGCAAAGGCTACTGACGTTGCAATCCTTGTTGTTGCTGCTGACGACGGTATTATGCCACAGACAATTGAGGCTATTAACCATGCTAAAGCAGCTGAGGTTGATATTATTGTTGCTATCAACAAAATGGATAAACCTGGCACAACAGTTGATAAGATTATGCAACAGCTTACTGAACATGGTCTTGTTCCTGAAGAATGGGGCGGTGACATCATCTGTGTTCCTGTTTCTGCTAAGACACATATGAACATTGATAAGCTTCTTGAAAACGTTCTTCTCACAGCTGAAATGAGAGAGCTTAAAGCTAATCCAAACAGAGCAGCTAAAGGTATCGTTATTGAAGCTCGTCTTGATAAGGGCAAGGGTCCTGTTGCAACACTTCTTGTTCAGAATGGTACACTCCATTCAGGTGACATTGTTGTTGCAGGTACTGCAGTAGGTCGTGTTCGTGTTATGGTTGACGACAAGCACCGTTCAATCAAAGAGGCCGGACCATCAGTTCCTGTTGAAATTATGGGTCTTGATGAAGTTCCGCAGTCAGGTGATGTGTTCAACGCAGTTTCTGACGAAAGACTTGCAAGAGAACTCGTTGAAAAGAGAAAACAGGAAAAGAAAGAAGAACAGTTCAATCAGTATCAGAAGGTTACTCTTGATAACCTCTTCTCATCAATTAATGCAGGTAAAATCAAGACTCTCAACATTATCGTTAAGGCTGACGTTCAGGGTTCTGTTGAAGCAGTTAAGCAGAATCTTGAAAAACTCTCTAACGAAGAAGTTGCAGTTAAGGTTATCCACGGCGGTGTTGGTGCAGTTAGCGAATCAGATATTATGCTTGCAAACGCATCAAACGCTATTATCGTCGGCTTCAATGTTCGTCCTGACCCTGTTGCTACTGAAATCGCAGAGCGTGACGGCGTTGATATGAGAATGTATCGTATCATCTATGACTGTATCGAAGAAATCGAAGATGCTATGAAGGGTATGCTTGCTCCTAAATTCCGTGAAGTTCTTCTCGGACGTATTGAGGTTCGTAATGTATTCAAGCTTTCTTCTGCAGGTACAATCGCAGGTTCTTACGTTCAGAACGGTAAAGTTACAAGAAATGCACAGATTCGTGTTGTTCGTGACGGTATTGTTATTGCTGAAGATTCAATTTCTTCACTTAAGAGATTCAAAGATGACGTTAAAGAAGTTGCTTCAGGCTACGAATGTGGTATCGGTCTTAACAAGTTTAACGATGTTAAGGAAGGCGATATTTTTGAAGCATTCATTATGGAGGAATACAGAGACTAATGGCAGGATATAGAGTAGGTCGAGTATCAGAAGATATTAAACGTGAAATTGTTGCCATTATCCGTGAATTAAAAGACCCAAGAGTAAGAGATAAATTTCTTACTGTTGTACGCGTTGATGTAAGTTCTGACTTATCTTATGCTAAGGTATATGTAAGCTCAATGAGTGGTATTGACGATGCAAAAGAAGCAGTTAAAGGACTTACATCTGCCACAGGTCTTATCAGACGAGAAGTTGGCAGTAAATTACACCTCAGAAAAACTCCTGAACTTAAATTTATTGCCGACGATTCCGTAGAACACGGTATGGAAATATTTAAGAAAATCGAAAGCACAGTTATTACTGAAGCTGACGATATTGAGGATGCAGAATGAAAAATATAAATGTGAAAGAGTGTGCTGCTCTTTTGAAAGAATATGATAATTATCTTATTCTTTCTCACAGAAGCCCTGATGGTGATACTCTTGGAAGTGCTTTTGCACTTAAAAGAGCTCTTGACCTTTTGGGCAAAAAGTCCATGGTTCGCTGTAATGACAAAATGGCTGACAAATTTTCATATTTGTGGCAAAATCTCGACAACAGCGAAATAAAATTCGATAAAATAATTGCAGTTGATGTGGCTGACAGAAAGCTTCTTGGTGAAGACTTTGAGGCAAAATACGGTGACAATGTATTTTTGTGCATTGACCACCATATGTCAAACCGCGAATATGCCCAAAATCTTCTTTTAGAGGACAGAGCAGCCGCTGCAGTTGTTGTTTACGAAGTAATCTGTCAGTTAGGTGTAGAAATCACATCTGAAATTGCAAGTTGTGTTTATACGGGACTTGCAACTGACACAGGTTGCTTTATGTATTCAAACACAACACCAACAGTTCATAGAATTGCTGCCGAAGTTATGGAAAAAGGCGCTGACTATGCCCTTATTAACCGTCTTATGTTTGAAACAAGAACACTCTCGTATATAAGACTTGAACAGATGGCTGTGGCTTCAATTGAATCACATTTCGACGGGAAATGTGCAATTATGACAATTACACAGGAAATGTTCCGTACAAGTGGTTCAAACGAAAGTGAATGTGACGGAATTGCATCTATTCCACGAAAAATTGAAGGTGTTAAAGTTGGTGTCACAATCCGTGAACAGACTAACGGTAAGTACAAGGTTTCACTTCGTACTATTGAGCCTTTTGATGCGGCAAAAATCTGTGCTAATTTCGGTGGCGGTGGTCATCATGCAGCAGCAGGTTGCGAATTTGACTGCACTTTAGAAGATGCTAAAAAGCAATTACTTGAAGTTATAAAGGAAGAGTTTTAATGACAGGTATAATTTGTCTTGACAAGCCCTGCGATATGACATCGTTTATGGCCGTTAAAAGAGCCTCAAGAATATTGGGTGTCAAAAAAGCAGGTCATACAGGTACACTGGATCCGATGGCTACCGGTGTACTTGTTATTATGCTAGGGTCTTGTACCCGTTTCATTGAACTGCTGCCTGAACATAAAAAAAGCTATACTGCAAGAGTAAAGCTTGGTCTTACCACTGATACACTTGATATTACAGGTGAGGTTTTATCAGAAAATCAGGTTAATGTTTCCCTAGAACAATTGCTTTTGGTTGCAGAAAAATACAAGGGTGAAATAATGCAGACTCCTCCAATGTTCTCGGCATTGAAAAAAGATGGAGAACGTCTTTATGATTTGGCTCGAAAAGGCATTGAGGTTGAGCGTGAAAGCAGAAAAATCACCGTTGACAAATTAGAAATCTATGACTTTGACGGAATTGAATTTTCAATGGACGTGACTTGTTCGGCAGGGACTTATATCCGTTCACTTTGTGACGATTTCGGTCGTGATTTGGGCTGTGGTGCAGTTATGACAGCACTTCGGAGAACTCAAGCAAACGGATTTTCTATTGAAAATGCAGTTACTTTAGAAGAATTAGAAAAACTTGTAGGTGAAAACAAGGCTGAAGATGTTATAACATCAGTTGAAGCTGCACTTATGAGTTATCCTGAAATAAATGTTTCAAATCCACAGGCTAACCGCTTTCGTAACGGTGGTGAATTGGGTTATGAACGACTTCACGGCAATTTCCCTATTGGAATTTACCGTGTATACTCCCCCGAAAAAGAATTTTTAGGTCTTGGGGAAATACTAACAGAAAAAGGCGACCTAACAGTCAGAAGGGTGCTGGTAAAAGAATGAATAAACTTGCATTGGCACTTGGTACCTTTGATGGTCTGCATCGTGGTCACCTGAATGTGCTTAATGAAGCAAAAGCATTCGCATTTGAGGGCTTTGTCCCTGCTATGCTTATGTTTAATACACATCCGCAATCCGTACTTAAAGGTTTTGCACCTCCCCTTCTTATTACCATGGAAGACAAAGAGGATTTCGCAAAAAGCATTGGCGTTTTACCCATACATATTAGTTTTGAGGAAATAAAAGACCTTTCTCCTGAAGAATTTTTACGAGATATTCTCATAAACAAGTACAATGTTGGTGCAGTTATCTGTGGTGAAAATTTTCTTTTTGGTAAAGATGGTGGCGGTAACAGTAAAATTCTTTGCGAATTGTGTGAAAAGTACGGTGTAATATACAAAATGGCACAAAGCACTATGTATAAGGGTGAAATGATTAGTGCCACAAGAATCCGTGAAGCCTTGGCAAATGGTGATATAAAAACTGCAAACGAAATGCTCGGTCGAAAATTTTCCTATGATTTTTTGGTTGTTGAGGGAAATAAAATCGGTAAAAAGATTTTAGGCTTCCCGACAATCAATCAGCATTTTCCAACAGGCTTTATTAACCTTAAACACGGTGTTTATGCTTCACAATCAACCGTTGACGGTAAAATTTATCCGTCGGTTACAAACTTTGGTTGTCACCCTACAATCGGTGGCGATAAGGTTCTTTCCGAAACCTGTATTTTAGGCTTTGATGGCAACCTTTATTATCAAAAAATTAAGGTTGAACTGATTGATTTTATTCGTGCTGAGAAAAAATTTAATTCAAAAGACGAATTAAAGGCACAAATTGATGCAGATACCAAATCTGCTATTGAAATATTTAACAAAATGGTTTAAAATGTAAATAGTGTTGATTTCCATTATTTTGGATAGCAATATTATATAAAAAGGGTTGTTGATTTGAGCATTGGGGTAAAAATGCTCATTTCTCTTCACTATAAAACGAAAGGGAATGATTTTATGACAGTATTTTTCAAAGCGTTTTGCAGAATTTACCAGAAGGTAATTATGTTTGTCGAGTTTTTCTTGCCTTGGGGCGAACCTGAAATGCTTACAGGACCAGGAAGTATCAGAAAACTCCCTGCTTTTGTTAAGTCAAAAGGTGTTGACAATGTTCTTATCGTAACTGATAAGGGACTTACTTCACTGGGTCTTCTTGATTCTCTTTATGAAGAATTAGACAAAGCAGGTGTTAAATACACAATTTTTGATGGTGTTCAACCAAACCCAACAATTGATAACATTGAAACTGCAAGACAGATGTATCTTGACAATGGTTGCCAAGGCGTTATCGCATTCGGTGGCGGTTCACCAATGGACTGTGCTAAGATTGCTGCTGCAAGAGTTGTAAAACCAAATCAGCCAATCGAAAAAATGCGTGGTATCATGAAAATCGGTAAGAAGCTTCCTCCATTCTTTGCAGTTCCTACAACAGCAGGTACAGGTTCAGAATGTACACTTGCAGCGGTTGTTTCTAATCCAAAGACACACGAAAAGTATGCTTGTAACGACTCTGTTCTTCGTCCACCTTATGTTGTATTTGACCCTGAACTTACAGTTGGTCTTCCACCACACATCACATCCACAACAGGTATGGACGCTCTTACGCACGCTGTTGAAGCATATATCGGCAAAGCAAATGTTCCTTCAACAATCAAGTATGCTGAAAAGGCAACAAAGATGATTTTTGATAACCTTGAAGTTGCATACACAGACGGTAAGAACATTGAAGCAAGAAACAATATGCTCCTCGCTTCATATAACGCAGGCATGGCATTTACTCGTGCTTATGTAGGTTATGTTCACGCTATTGCTCATAACCTTGGCGGTCTTTACGGACTTCCTCATGGTCTTGCAAATGCTGTTATTCTTCCTGTAGTACTTGAAGCTTATGGCAGTGCTGTATATCAGCAACTTGCAAAGCTTGCTGATATCGTTGGTATCAAGGGTGCTAACGAAGAAGAAAAAGCAAAGGCATTTATCGCAGAAATCCGTGCTATGAATCAAAGAATGAATATTCCTACCGGCTTTACTCAGATTAAAGAAGAGGATATTCCACTTATCGTAGAACGTGCTCTTAAAGAAGGTAACCCTGGTTATCCTGTCCCTGTAATCTTCGGTAAAGAAGAAATGACAGCAATCGTTAAGTCACTTATGATTAAGGAATAATTTAATACATAAAAAATTAAGGAACTTCCAATCGGGAGTTCCTTTTTTATTTATAATATTGTAGGGGCGGATGCCCACATCCGCCCGAATAAATTATCAAACAAGCACACACCGGCCCAATTGAGAATCGTCCCCTACTGTGTTGTAATTACTTGTTGCTAATCTTTGCGATACTTTCTTCAAGCATTGCAAGTTTTTCGTTGTACTTTGCAAGTTTTTCTCTCTGCTCGTTAACGAGTGCTTCAGGTGCTTTTGCAACGAATTTTTCGTTGTTGAGTTTGCCTGAAACGAATGCGATTTCTTTAAGCACACCTGCTTTTTCTTTCTGGAGTCTTTCAAGCTCTGCTTTGAAATCAACAAGTTCGTCCATTGGGATAAAGAGTCTTGCATCTTCTGTGATGATAGCAACTGCGCCGTCTTCTTCATAACCCTTAACAATTTCAACTTCACTTGCAGATGCGAGTCTTACAAAGAAGTTTGCACCCTCAGAGAATGTATTTTCATAAGATGTTTCAATAAAAATCTTCGCTTTCTTTGATGGTGGAACATTCATTTCTGCACGGCGGTTACGAACAGCCTTAATAGCAGTCATAACTCTTTCCATTTCTGCTTCGTCAGACTTGAATGAAAGTTCATCGCTAAATACTGGCCACTCTGAAATCATAATTGAGTCACCATCGTG
>JAZSHP010000045.1:0-5720 GCA_045533355.1 Candidatus Fimenecus sp. | reverse complement strand
ATGGCTACGATCCGACTTCCACATCGTCCCGCAGTCGGTCAATAGCACACTTTAGAACGGGACGATGTGGGCATCGCCCCCTACAAGATATGTTGTTCTATATTAATTCCCCGACAAACTCTAATTTCTTCATCCAAAAGGGTAAAATAAAAAAAGTTAAAAATATTTGTAAAAAAGTGTTGACAAAACAAAAGTCTTATATTATAATAACAAAGCCGTCGCAAGAGTACGGCATCTATGGCGGCATAGCTTAGTTGGCTAGAGCGTCCGGTTCATACCCGGAAGGTCACAGGTTCAAGTCCCGTTGCCGCTACCAAGGGACTGAACAAGTCCCTATAAATGGCCCGGTGGTCAAGCGGTTAAGACACCGCCCTTTCACGGCGGTAACACGGGTTCGATTCCCGTCCGGGTCACCACGATAACAGTCCACAAGTTGGGCTGTTATTTTTTTTGTAAATTTATATGTTGTGAATCGAACCCGAGAGGGTTTTGGCGTGTAGAAAACAATCCGGTGGATTGTTTTTAGCCAAAAGTGGCGAAGGCGTGAGCCGAGCCGATAGTATGCAAGGCGTAGTCGCAGCAGACGGTCGATTCCCGTCCGGGTCACCACGATAACAGTCCACAAGTTGGGCTGTTATTTTTTTGTAAATTTATATGTTGTGAATCGAACCCGAGAGGGTTTTGGCGTGTAGAAAACAATCCGGTGGATTGTTTTTAGCGAGGAGCACAATGCGAACATCTCATTCGCATTGTGAATTTAGCATTCGAATCCCTTCCGACGGATTACAAACAAGTTTTCGCCTTGATTTTTTCTGACGAAACCTGCATCCATTGTAAATTAATAATAAATGTGATATAATCATCTCGACAAATAATATTCTGGAGGTATGATATATGAAAAATCTAAAACTATTTTTCTCAGCTTTAACAGTAGCCTTTGGTATTTTAGGATTAACCAAGGCTCTTTCATCAGATATTACAATGCCAATAATGTTTGTTAGTTTAGCAATTACAATGCTTATAACATCCAAAGAATATAAAGATAAACAGCAAAAAAACACCGCAGTTTATTTCTTGTTGTTGGGTGTATTCTTGTTGATAGTTACCATTTATAATGTGGTTTCCTTGATTTGGGGTATATAACAGACCAATTCAAACTAATGACCGATTGCCATTTTGAGCTGTAAACATAATAAAGACGAAGCGACCCTTGCGGTTGTTTCGTCTTTTTTTACATATAGGAAAGGATTAGACCAAAGATAATACTAATTTACGGTTTTAATATTACCTTAATGCATCCGTCCTCTTTATTGTCAAAAATTGAGTAGCCCTTGCGACCTTCGTCAAGCCTTAAAGTGTGAGTTATTATATCGGTTGCGTCAATTTCGCCTTTTTTTATCATATCAATGATTGGCTTAACATAAGTGTGTGCAGGACATTGACCCATTTTAAGAGTAATGTTGCGGCTGAAAAAATTACCTAACGGAAAAGTATTGTATCTGCCACCGTAAACACCTACCATTGCCACCGTACCGCATTTTCGAACTGCTTCGGACGAAATTTCTATGGCGGATTTCGAGCCTGCCTGAAGCTTCAATGCAGTTTCAACCTTTTCTATTACAGACATTTTTCCGTCCATTCCAACACAGTCAATTACTACATCAGCGCCACCGTGAGTAATTTCTTTAATGTGCAAGCCTGTGTTATCAAATTCTTCAAAGTTTAGTGTTTCAACACCATAGCTTGCCGCATGCTTTAAACGGTATTTTATACTGTCAACTGCAATTATTCGTTTTGCACCGAGTAAAATGCACCATTTAATTGTCAATAAGCCCACGGGTCCACAACCCAAGACAACAACCGTATCGCCCTTTTTTACCCCTGCAATGTCAACAGCCCAGCGTGAAGTCGGCAAAATATCAGTCGAAAATAAAACTTGCTCATCGGTAAGCTCATCAGGTACGGTAACAGGACCTACATTTGCATATGGAACGCGAAGATATTCAGCCTGTCCGCCTGCATACCCGCCGTAAGCATCGGAATAACCAAATAATCCGCCTGTTTCGCCATTAGGGTTTGAGTTATCGCATTGACTGTATTCACCGTGTTCACAGAAGAAACAATGACCGCAAGCCACTGGAAACGGAACTACAACTCTGTCACCCTTTTTAACTTTGGTAACAGAATTTCCTGTTTCCTCAACAATGCCCATAGTTTCATGACCAAGAATAAATCCGGGCTTCATAGCAGGTACTTTGCCGTGAATTAAATGCAAATCAGACCCACAGATTGCTGTTGAGGTCACTTTAACAATAATGTCATCATCGGCTTGAATAGTCGGGTCAGCAACATGCGCCACTCTGACATTCTTAACACCTTCATATACTACTGCTTTCATAATTATTCAACCCTTTCAATGCTTATAAATAGTATTACCGAAAAAGTCTCTACAATTCAAAGGCATTAAAAGGGAAAATCTATATAAAAAGAGTGCGAAACTGTTTCGTTAATTCCGCACTCATTTATTTAACAACTTGAATTTTTTTAATTCCGTATTTTTTTAACAGCTCAATATGCTTTTCTGTAATTCTCTCACCACTTACTGCAATAGGAATTGCAGGAGGGCAGGAGACAGTAGGACTTGCACAGATTTTGTTAAGAGAATTTTCCGCATCAATTTCTTCATTTTCAGCAAATACAGCTTCACGGATTGTCAAAACCTGTTCTGATTCAGGAAAATGAATATTATTAATATCTGTTTTTTTGATTTTTCCGATGTTTTCAAAAAAAGTTTTTAGTTTCAGAAAATCACTATCAGAATTCTGTGGGGTGAACATGAACACTACAAAATCATCGTCAGCATATTCAAATTCAATACCATTTTCACGTGAAATACACTTAAAGTCCAAATCAATACCGCGGAAATCTGCTGTAATTTTCATTGGTTCAGAAGAAATATTCGGAATACCGAGCTTGTCCATAAGTTTTTTGATTTCATTGACTTTTTCAGTACAAGCAGATAAATCCTTTTTAATCTCATTATGTATATATCTGTTGCAAAGGTCAAGGGATTGTAATATAAGATATGACGGACTTGTTGAACCGAAAATTGCCATTGCATTTACGACATTCTGTGAAAAACCATACTTGTCATCTTTTGCAATATGCAGATATCCGCCACCTGTGAGCACGGGCAAAGTCTTATGTGCCGAATCGCAACACATATCAGCGCCAAGGCTTATAGGGTGCATATCAGTTTTACAGAATTTAAGATAACTGCCGTGAGCATTGTCAACAAGCAGGGGAATGTCATATTTTTTACAAACTTGTGAAATGCTTTCAATATCACTCATTCCGCCTAAATAATCAGGACTTGTGATATAAACTGCAAAAGGCTTGTCGTCCAATTCGCTAAGTCTATTTTCAAGCATTTCTGCTGTCACAATGCAACTGCAGATACTATCGGATGTATCAGGATAAAGCCATTTTACATCAACATCAAGTTTAGCCAATGCATAAATAAAAGATTTGTGAGCATTCCGTCCTGCAAGTACATAAGGACGATTTGATTTGTCAGCCTTTAAATAAGCTAAATAAAGCATAGCGTTTATACTCTGACTTGACCCACCTGTAGAGTAAACTGTTTTTGCAGTATCGAAAAGGCGAGTAGCATTTTCTTCACTTTCACGGATAATACCTTCGGGTGCGTAAAGCTCGTCAGCACCATTTATTTCAGTAATATCAAGGGTTTCAAAGCCTAAAAAAGACACACCTTTATGACCCGGCATGTGAAGTCGGGCAGTATTACTTTTAATGTAATTCTGCACAAAGTCATAAATTGGTGTGTTCATTTTAAATATCCTTATTTGTCGTAGTTTTCAGCAACCTGAATCATAACAGCACATTCAATTCTCTTCTTGAAGAGCTCACAACCATATTCGTAAATACCTGTGATTTTTCCTGACGCATGGTATGAGTTTGCAGCACAACCACCTGAGCAATAAAGCTTAGCCCAACAGTCATTACATTCAGGTCTTGCATAAGCATTACAAAGCTTGAATTCGTTCTGAATTTCCTTGTTTGTAACACCATCCCAAAGATTACCAAGTAAATATTTTGTATCACCAACAAACTGATGACAAGGGTAAAGGTCGCCTGTAGGCGTAACAGCCATATATTCAGTACCTGAGCCACAGCCTGAAATTCTCTTGTAAATACAAGGGCCGTGAGTAAGGTCAAGCATATAGTGATAGAATGTAAATCCGTTACCCGCTTTTTTACGCTTAATCATTTCCTTTGCAAGGATTTCGTACTGTTCAAAAAGAACAGGCAAATCACTTTCTGTCAATGCACTTGCATCCTCAGGTGAGCATACAACAGGCTCCATACTAAGCTCAGTAAAGCCTAAATCAGCCATATGGAAAATGTCATTTGTAAAGTCCACATTATTATGAGTAAATGTACCTCTCATATAGTAGCTTTTGCCTTCACGTCGCTTAACAAATTCCTGAAATTTAGGAACAATAATATCGTAGCTTCCACGACCCTGATAATCCTTACGAAGTCTGTCGTGAACTTCCTTACGACCATCAAGGCTTAAAACCACATTACTCATTTCCTTATTACAGAAATCAATAACGTCATCGTCAATCAAAATACCGTTTGTTGTAAGAGTGAAACGGAAATTCTTGTTGTGAATCTTTTCCTGAACACGAGCGTAAGAAACAAGTTCCTTAACAACATCCCAGTTCATAAGTGGTTCACCACCGAAAAAGTCAACCTCAAGATTTCTTCTTGTACCTGAATTTTCAATAAGAAAATCAAGAGCGCGTTTACCAACCTCAAAGCTCATCAATGCTCTTTCACCGTGATATTTACCCTGACTTGCAAAGCAGTATTCACAGTTAAGGTTGCAAGTGTGAGCCACATGAAGACAAAGTGCCTTGATTACAGTATTTCTGTTCTTGAAATCAAAAGCCATACCTTCATATGTGTCAGGAGTATAAAGCTTACCTGCACTTTCAAGACTCTTGACATCTTCGATACACTCAAGAACATCCTTTTCCGTAATTTTCTCGTCTTTGTATGTATCAAGTATATATTTAACAATTTCGTCAACACTTTTGTCCTTGTATATAGCGATTATATCGTAAGCAATCTCGTCAACAACATGAACAGAGCCACTGCACATATCAAGGACAATGTTATATCCGTTTAATTTATATTGATGTACCATAAAATTTCCTTCTCAACAAAAAACAGGTAACACTTGCGCATTACCTGCTTTAAGCAATAAATTTTTTCAATTATTTGTTTTCGCTGTTTTCACACTGCTGATTAGCAACACCGCAAGATGTCTTACAAGCTGACTGGCAAGATGTCTGGCATTCACCACAACCGCCCTTAACTGCGCTTTCCTGAAGGTTTCTTGTTTCAATTGTCTTAATTCTTTCCATAGTAATATCTCCTATCTGAATAATATCAAATATTTACAGAGAAAGTATATCACAAGGCATATTTACTGTCAAGATATTTAAATCATAACTTGCAATTTTATTGTTAAATTATAATTTGTCGGGGTAATTGATTATTAATTTGGATATGAATCGTAGGGGACGATGCCCACATCGTCCCGTTCCAAAGTGTACTATTGACCTGCTTCGGGACGATGTAGGCATCGTCCCCTACATTTATCACCATATTGGTTTTATTATATAGTC
>JAZSHP010000062.1:0-3227 GCA_045533355.1 Candidatus Fimenecus sp. | reverse complement strand
AAAACATTATTTTCTTCAGAAAGATAAGGGTGGAATACCATATGTGCCGATTTGGTATCAATACCGTCTGTATCACTCTTTTGCTCGTCATACATCTGAAGTTCACGAGCAGGAGTACCTTTGGGTACAACATAGGCACCTTTTTCGCCTGTAAGTGTTTCAAAATCCGCATCCCAGGTAGCCGCCTTTATCGAATCCGATGACATTTTTTCATAAAGGAATATAGGCTTTTTTTCAGCAGTATTCTTGAAAATATATCGGCGGTGATAATATTCGCCGTTTTCATCCAGCGTTTCATTCTTTACAAGGACATACTCTTTGTTCACAAGCTTATAAACAGCCGAATCAAATGTGTAGTAGAAACGCTCATTTTCCTTAGATGGTGTAAACTCTGCCAATGTGGTAATGTGTTTGTCGTGAGTTGAAGCAGAAATATCAAAATAGTTAGTCCAGAACTGTCTTGTAATACCATCTGCGGCAATGTGCTTTTGCTCGGTAATGCGAGTGATGTTAAGCTCATTAAGGTCGGAACGAAGTCCGCTTTCAAAAATTAAACGAATAGGAGAAATTTTATCTGCGTTTTCCACCTTAACGTTAACATTTTGCGCCATGTCAACATTAGTACCTTCAAGGGTTACAAGATATGTGACCATAGGCACCAATGAAGCAGGTATTTTCCAAAGTAATGTCTGTTCACCTGTAGCAATATCGGTGCGTATTTGTACCGACATATACATCATATCGGAGTTTTTAATACTACCAGTGGTTTCGCCAAGGAAACCGTAAGATTTATTTTTATAAACGGCATCTTTTGGAGCAGGTGCAGTGGAATTTTCATCCCAAAAACCTGCATAAGTGCCGTCGGCTTTGGCGTACCAACCGATATAATTTGACCACTCTGTATTTGATTTGTAAGATAGTTGTCCTGCGCTAAATGCATCACTCACAAGCGCCTGAGCATCTGCCGTAGAAGCAATTCCCAGACGGGTCTTAACGGCTCTAATAAATTCATCGCCTAATTCGGTGGGATTATCGGGTGTGCCAAGACCGTTATCCGTGGTGTCAGCAAGCTTGGAAGCCATCATATGACCATCATAAAGTGTGTCACCGAGCAAAATGCCGTTAATATTTTTGACTTCCATATATTCGCCCAATTTATCCTCAAACTCAACATATCCTGAGAAGTCGGGGCTGCCACCCTCTAAATGAGTTGGGTAGTAACGTGATTGTAAAATTATCTCATCTACGATTGACTGGAAAGCATCGGTGAGTCCGGTACCGGATGCAGAGAAGTATTCATCTACATAGGATTTGTTTGTTACGTAGGAATTTTTAGTAATAGCAACATTAGAATATTGGGTAGACCGACTGTTAGTATTTTTAACCCTTACCGAAAGACTGCCTGTTGTTAAATTATTATAAGAATTCCATAAGGCATCAGTGTAGGTTGAGGAATCAGGATTCATAACGCTTTTGGCTACATCATTATTGCCAATATTGAATCCTAAAGTATAGAAAAGTCCTCTCACATCGGAGTTTTCACCTTGATAGTGAGCTTTTATACGATTGATAACATAGGATGCTGTAAGCTGAGTAAGAAAAGCGTTTCCTGCAACAAGCCCGTTTTCATCGCCGTTTCCTACATTAGAAGTGCCGACATTAGCATAATTTGTAGTACCTGTAGATGGAGCGCCGTCGGACATAAGCACTAAAATAGGCATACGGTTATCGCCAGCTTGCCAGTTGTTATCGCTTATAACGGTATCCATATCTTCAAACATTTTTAAGGCTTCCCAAAGCCCTGCCTGTATATAGGTGCCGCCGCCAAAGCTTTTAGTTTTTCGGTCAAAGTTTTTTGTTCCCCTGACATCGCTGTCCACCGAAACCGTTCCTTGATTATTAAGACTTAAATATTTACCGTCAGAACCTGTGGTATATCTGTCTATGGGGAGTATTTGGGTAACGCTCTCTGAATAAGTAGATGTTCCGGTACTGCCACTTGCAGAATAAAGTACCACACCTACTCTATTATTATTGTTAGTATCGAGCAGTCTTTTTATTGCACTATTAGCCGCATCTATAAGGCGGTCTTCCGAGTTCGAATTTTCCATAGAACCTGAAAGGTCGAGTACTAATACTGTGTCGGTAGGAACAGTAGAATAGCCCACAACCTCTTTATTTGCCGCTAACGCAGACAAAGCAGTGAGAAAATTCTCATCATCATTTATCATTTTTACACTGTTTGGAAAAGCCGAAGCATCCGTAAATACTGATTTATCGGTCCAAACACCACCTGCATTAGTAGTATCAAGATTATTAATATCAAAATACTTCATCCAGTTATTCATTGTGTTTACATCGACAATACGATTATAATACGGATTTGCTTCTGTTTCTGCTGCAAAAACCGATATTGGCAAACACGACAATATCACAGCAAAACATAGAGCAATACTTAAAATCTGTTTTGTAAGGCGCTTTCTGCTTTTCATATTAATTCCTCCATTTATAACAATTATCGATTTAACAACTCACGAAACATTTGCTCATTTGTTTTCGTGACGTGCTTTTTAAAGTTTTTCAGTACCTGCTTGCATAGGTTTTTATAGTCTAACGAGAATACTTTTTCTATATTCTTGTTTTGAATTTCTTCCGGGACCCCGTAAATACTAAGAATATTATGCAACGCGCCTGAAATCCTCGTTTCCAATGGCACTGGGTTTCCCACTGTCATCAGCGTTGCATATTCAATGCCCGATACAAGAATTTCCGCCTCTGAAAACTGTTCATTAGACCACTCAGGTTGATATTTTTTAAAAATCTCTTTAGAACGTTTAGTATCGTTTTTACGAATAATATCAAGACATAAAGGACTTGAATATGAAGAAATGAAAAAATCTTTTATGACGCTGTCATCCTCACATGCGCTTGTCATTGTTGTAAGCTCCAAACATATTGCCATTATAGAGCCGTCTTCTTCATCAGCCTCTTGCTCCATCATTTTCCATTGATAGTCACAAAGCATATCCACAAGCTCCGCAAGTAAATGTTCTTTAGTTGGAAAATGAAATGTTAAATTGCCAGGACTCATCTCCAACTCCTTGGCTATTGACGACACTGTTGTGTTCGTATAACCTTTTTCAAGGAACTGTTTAGAAGCTTCGTTAATAATTTCAGTCCTCGTCAAAGCACTTTTATCAATTTTGGCCATCATCTTCTCCCCTGTG
>JAZSHP010000073.1:0-14505 GCA_045533355.1 Candidatus Fimenecus sp. | reverse complement strand
TCCTCAACAACATCATGCAAAAGTGCTGATACAAGAGATTGCCAGTCCATACCAAGGTCAATAAGTATATCACAAACTGCAATGGGATGAATAATATATGGCTCACCTGATTTACGCTTCTGGTCACCGTGGTATTCATTTGCAATTGCGAAAGCCTTGTCAATAACCTTGAGCTCTTCCTCATTGTGAATTACTTTTATTCTGTTTCGAAGCTTTTCATAAAGCTCATTTACATCAACATTTACATTAACAACCTCTGCCATTATTATTCACCGCCCTTCATTTCATTTAATTCTTTAAGTATTTCTGACTTGGATAAATCTGCTTTTTTATCCTCACCCACAAAAACCAGCTGTCCGTTCTCTGTTGTTACAAAGCCTAATTCCTTAAGCACGTCAATTGCCACCAACATTGTACAATATCTTTCAACAGGGCAATTTGCTCTGTAGGACAACGCCTCAACATCATAATACCAACGCTTGTATTGCTTAAGAAGATTATAAACTGCCAATAAAAACTCTCTGGATGGAGTCAAGAATTTTGCCTGTTGAGAATTCAGTTCCTCACGTCGTTTGAATTGCTCATACAATGCCTTTGATTTGAAAAGCTTATCCTCGTCAACACCTGAAAAACGCATTTCTTTTATCTGTACAGATGCTTTTACTTCACCTCTGTACTCATTTTTATCAATTCTCACAGCAATATCAACTATGTCACCCTCGGTATAAGGGAATTCAACAATTGTTGTGGAAAATTTCATGGCAACAAACTGAGTGTTACCCTTTCTGAATGAAAGTCTTAAGTGCTTACCCTCACCAACAGGTCGTATTGACTCAACCGTAACACCGAAAATACCGAAAAGAGGTTGAGGATTACCCGCTCCAAAGGGCTCAAGATTTTCAAGGGACTCAACTAACGATGCATCGATATATGCGGGATTAAGCTTACAATCAAGCATCAGCTGAGGCACTGCGTCAGGTAAGGTTTTTGCATATTCATTTATACGAAGGAAGAATTCACCCACATTTTCTCGTTTTATTCCCAGTCCGGCAGCCAGAGTATGACCACCGAAATGAGTGAGCAAATCCTCACAGGATTTAATTGCATCATAAACGGAAAAACCATCGATACTTCTTGCAGAGCCTGTGCCTTCATCACCGTCAAAGGTGATTACAATAGTTGGTTTTCCATATTTTTCTGTAATTCTTGCGGCGACAATTCCGATAACGCCATGGTGCCAACCCTCACCGCAGACAACAATCACTCGTGAATACTGAAGCATATTATTGCTTTCAATATGGGCTATGGCAGATTCCATAATCTTACCCTCAAATTCGTGACGCTGACGGTTGCACATATCAACCTTTTCACCGATTTCCAAAGCCTTTAGAAGGTCGTCTGCCAAAAGAAGCTCCAGAGCAGTTGTGGCAGATTCAATTCTACCTGCCGCATTGATACGAGGTGCCAATGAAAAGGTAACACCAACTGCATTCAGTTGCCTGTCACTTACTCCTGCTATCTGTCGAAGAGCATTTATGCCACTACAAGGATTTGAATTAATCTTTGCAACGCCATATTTTACAATTGCCCGGTTTTCGTCCTTTAAATTCACCACATCAGCAATAGTGCCCACTGCGATAATATCTGCATATCTGGCAAGAATTTCTGAATAATCACCTTTCTGAAGTGCACAAACAACCTTAAAGGCAACACCCACACCTGCCCAATCCTTGAAATGGAGGTTACAATCCTCTCTGTGAGGGTCAATAACTGCAACTGCGTCAGGTAGAGTTTCACCAACCTGATGGTGGTCTGTTACAACTGTGTCCATACCAAGGCTGTTGGCATAGGCAATTTCTTCAATTGCGGAGATACCGTTATCCACAGTGACGATTAACTTAACACCCTTTTCGTGGAGATGAGTGATGGCATCCTTATTCATTCCGTAGCCCTCACTGATTCGGTCAGGGATATAGTACATCACATCTGCATCTCGCGAGGAAAGATAGGAATACATAAGTGCAGTGGCAGTAACTCCATCCGCATCATAGTCACCGAAAACACAGATTTTTTCGTGATTTTCCAGTGCTTTTTCGATTCTTAAAACGGCATTTTCCATATCGGCAATAAGATACGGGTCACAAAAGCTGAAGTCACTGTCAAAAAATTCTTCCACATCCTCATATTCCGTAATTCCGCGGGATACTAATATAAGGGCAGTAAAAGGGTCAAGACTATGATTTTCTGCCACATCGGCTGCCAATTCTTTGTCAATCGGTGCTATAAGCCATTTTTTTCTGCTCATTCGTCCTGCCCCCTTTCAAAATCAAAATTTCTCGCATTTTACTAATTTTACATTATACCATTTATTCCTTGATTTTTCAAGGTTTTTAAAGGAAAATCTGACGGATTTTAATATATAAATTAGTGTTTGTCAGGGAGTTAATATAGAACAACATATCTTGTAGGGGACGATGCCTTCATCGTCCCGTAGTCGGTAAACATCACACTTTGGAACGGGACGATGTGGGCATCGTCCCCTACGATTCATATCCAAATTAATAACCAATTACACCGATAAATTATAATTTGAATTTTCACCCCATAGGGATAGAAATCCATCGTTTTTTACCTATCATTTCACAAACTAAATGGTTGAAAACAAGCATAAAATATGCTAAAATAAATTAATATTAAAAATTGAGGTGTCGTTATGACAGAAAAAGATATTCAGAACCGGAAAAACATAGAATTTCACGAGAAAAACGGTGTGGAAATTCCTTATCATCAGAGTGTTGTGATTGAAGAAAATGTCACAATCGGAAAAGGTACTGTGATAATGCCTAACACTATGATTTTTGAGGGCGTTGTGATTGGTGAAAACTGTGTTATCGGTCCTAACACACTCCTTAAAGAAAGTGTTGTCGGAAATGGCGTAAAGCTCAATTCCGTTCAGTGCTATCAGTCAAAGGTGTTGGACGGTGCCGACATCGGGCCTTTTGTGCATATAAGACCTAATTCAGTTGTTGGTGAAAAGGTGCATTTAGGCAATTTTGTTGAGGTTAAAAACTCCAACATTGACGAAGGTACAAAGGTTTCACATCTCACCTATGTAGGTGACTCGGATGTCGGTAAACGAGTAAACTTCGGTTGTGGTACCGTAACGGTCAATTATGACGGCAAAAACAAGCACCGAACAACCATTGGTGACGACTGCTTTATCGGTTGTAACACAAACCTTGTAGCACCTGTGACACTTTGCAACGGTGCTTATACTGCTGCGGGGTCAACAATTACCGATGATGTACCTGCCGATTCCCTCGGTATCGCACGAGCAAGACAGGTAAACCTTGAGGGTTGGCGCGAAAAAAATAAAGACAGATTCAAAAAATAAAGGAAACAATTATGTTCAACAGATTCAGAAAACAAACAAATACAACGGGTACCGGTACTCACGAATTTCTTATTGTGGGTCTTGGTAATCCGGGTAACAAATACACAATTACACGACACAACACAGGATTTCTCTGTCTTGATATGTTAGCTGAAAAACTCGGCTTCAGGATTGACAGGCTTAAATTCAAATCACTTATCTGTGACACTAACATAAACGGTCACCGTTGTATCGTTATGAAACCACAGACCTTTATGAACAACAGTGGTGAAGCAGTAAGAGAATGTGCATCATTTTACAAAATTCCACCTGAAAAGGTTATCGTTATTTATGACGATATTTCTCTTGATGTGGGTAAGCTTCGTATCCGAAGAAAGGGTACTGACGGTGGTCACAACGGAATAAAGAGTATCATTTATCATCTTAATTCCGACCAATTCCCAAGAATCAAGGTTGGTTGCGGTAAAA
Organism: Candidatus Fimenecus sp.; assembly: GCA_045533355.1. Classification (GTDB taxonomy): domain Bacteria; phylum Bacillota; class Clostridia; order Oscillospirales; family Acutalibacteraceae; genus Fimenecus. The sequence goes on along the minus strand of JAZSHP010000073.1, from coordinate 10,643 downwards.
AGCCACATCCTGACTATGACCTTATTGATTGGGTAATTTCGGAGTATAAAAAAGATGAGCTGAAAGCACTTGAACCTGCACTGGAAAATGCTTGTAAGGCTCTTGAACTTTTGCTCGATAATCAGATTGATAAAGCTATGAATTTATATAACAGTTAATTACAGAGGTAATTAATATGTCAGCATTTACCGAAGCAATTAAAAATTCAGCAGAATATGAGGCAGTTGTAAACAGTATCCGAAAGGGATTTTTACCACAGGGCGTTTTAGGCTTGATTCCCGTTATGAAGGCTCATATTATTTCTGCCACAGTGGGGGGTCTTGAGAAAAAGGCCCTTGTTGTCGTGCCCGATGACGCTACTGCTGTGCGACTTTGTGAGGATTTGGTTGCTCTCGGAGTTTCTGCGCTTCAATATCCTGCCCGTAGTCTTTCCTTCTATACAACTGACTCACAAAGCTATGAATATGAGCAAAAAAGAATCAAAGTGCTTCGTCGGATGCTGGATAATCGTTGTGATGTGGTTGTTGCAAGTGCCGAAGGCTCACTTTCATACACTGTTCCGCCTGAGATTTTAAGACAGAAGAGTGTTCTTCTTAAAAAAGATGAGGAAACATCACTTGAAAATATAGTAATGTCACTTAACTGTGCAGGATACACACGAGTTGACGCAGTTGAGGGCGTTGGTCAATTCTCTGTCCGTGGCGGTATTGTTGACTTTTTCTCCCCCGATGACGAAGAGCCTGTACGAATTGAGCTCTGGGGTGATACAGTCGACACAATGTGTCATTTTGATGTGGTGTCACAGCGAAGGACAGTTAATATTGACGAGATTTTAATTGTTCCCTCAAAGGAAATTATAATTGATGATAACAATGAACTTATTGAAAAAATTGAGAAACTTGCATCTTCAATAAGAGGCAAAAAGACGGATATTATCCGTGAAAAGCTATACAATGACATTGACAGACTTAAAAACGGTCTGTCCGTTGGTTCTGCCGACAAATATCTTCCGCTGATTTATTCCCCTGCTACAATTTTCGATTATGCGAAGGACTATCTTCTTTTTGCAGTTGAAACAGGCGGAATCAAAGACAAAGTTTCATCTTCACAAAAGCTTTTGCTTGAGGATATCAAGGCTTGTGTTGATGACGGAACACTTTGTAAGGGACTTGACAAATTCAGTCTTACATTCAACGAGCTCATTGAAAAATACGAGGATTTTGGCGCTACCTATATCGATAATTTTGCACGAGGAAGCTTTGACACTCCTGTAAAAGGTCTTACTACCTTTAACGGAAACACTTTACCTGTATGGAACGGAAAGCTTGATGTTCTTATGGAGGACTTAAAGCATGTCAACACAAACGACAGTACTGTTATTGTTTTTGCAGGCACTGAAAAAAGTGCAAAAAATCTTGCCGAAGCATTGAATGACGAAAATTTCGTTTCAGTTTATTTCTCCCACATTCCTGAAAAATTCCCCAAGGGTGCCGTTTGTGTACTTGCCGGGTCATTAAGCTCGGGATTTTCTTACCCAAGAGAAAAGCTGTTTGTTTTTACATATTCAAAGGTTTATCAATCAAGCACGAGAAAACGGAACAAGGTATTCAAGGCAAGGGACACTATTCATTCCCTTGATGAGCTTAAAAAGGGTGATTACATTGTCCACGCGGTTCATGGTATCGGCATTTTTGACGGTGTGACACAGCTTGAAGCGAATAAGATTATAAAGGACTATATCAAAATCAAATATGCAAAAAGTGACGTGCTTTATGTACCCGTTACTCAGCTTGATTTGTTATCAAAATATATTGGCCCTCACGAGGACGACGGAAAAGCGCTTAAGCTCAATCGTCTCGGTGGCGGAGAATGGGAAAAGACAAGGAATAAAGTCCGTAGTGCAGTCAAGGATATGGCTGACCAACTTATTAAGCTTTATTCCCAAAGACTTCACAGTGAAGGTTATGCTTTCTCCCCTGACATTGATATGCAAACGGACTTTGAAAGAAGATTTCCATTCGAAGAAACCGGTGACCAGCTACGAAGCATTGACGAAATCAAGGGTGATATGGAAAAGCCTTATCCTATGGACAGACTTCTTTGCGGTGACGTTGGTTTTGGTAAAACAGAAGTGGCTTTACGAGCAGTTTTCAAATGTATCGCAGACGGAAAGCAATGTGCAATTCTTGTTCCTACCACCATTCTTGCATTACAGCATTATCAGACAATCCTCAAACGATTTGACGGATTCCCCATCGAGGCAGAAATGCTTTCTCGTTTCCGTACTCCAACACAAAGAACAAAAATTATCAAGCGTATAAACGCGGGATTTATCGATATTATTGTTGGTACTCATTCACTTATATCTAAAAATGTTAAATTCAAGGATTTAGGTCTTTTGATTATTGACGAGGAGCAACGATTCGGTGTTGCTCAAAAAGAAAAGCTGAAAGAATTATTCCCGGGCGTTGATGTGCTCACACTTTCCGCTACACCTATTCCGAGAACACTTAATATGGCAATGTCGGGAATTCGTGATATGTCAGTTATTGAAGAAGCTCCCTCCGACCGTTCACCTGTTCAGACCTATGTTGTTGAACACAATATGCCTCTTCTTTGTGAGGCTATGGAAAAAGAGCTTCGTCGTGGCGGTCAGGTTTATTTCTTACACAACAGAGTTGACACAATTGACGGTGTTGCAAATTCAATTCTGGAATATCTTCCTGATGCAAAGGTTGCCACGGCTCACGGAAAAATGAGTGAGGAACAATTAAGCACAATATGGCGTGACCTTATGGATGGTGAAATCGACATTCTTGTCTGTACAACCATTATCGAAACAGGTGTGGATGTGCCCAATGCCAACACGCTGATTATTGAAGATGCTGATAAGTTAGGACTTGCCCAGCTCCATCAGCTTCGTGGTCGAGTTGGACGAAGTGCAAGACGGGCAAGTGCATATCTCACATATAAACGGGATAAAAATCTTTCGGAAATTGCCTACAAACGACTTCAGGCAATCCGTGAATACACCGAATTCGGCTCAGGCTTTAAAATTGCTATGCGTGACCTTGAAATACGAGGTGCAGGAAATCTTCTTGGTGCTCAACAGCACGGACATCTTGCTGCCGTTGGTTACGATATGTATATGAAGCTTTTGAGTGAGGCAATAAGTCAGGAAAAAGGTGAAAAAACCAAACAGAAGGAATGTCTTATTGACCTTCAAATCAATGCTCATATTCCTGACAAATACATCTCTGCACTTGCACAAAGGCTTACTGTTTACCGCAGAATTGCTGATATTCGTTCATTCCAGGATGCAGAGGATGTACGAGACGAGCTTCGTGACCGTTTTGGTGATATTCCACCGTCAGTTGAGGGACTTATTGAGGTTTCTCTTTGCAGAAATACTGCCGCATCCCTCGGAATTTACGAAATCGGGCAACGTGGTGAAACGCTCTGCCTTTATTGTGAAGAAATCAATTCTTCTTTGGTGCTTGATATCTCTTCTGTGCTTCGCGGTCGTGTGGGAGTTACAGGCAGTGGTAAAAAGAGTATAAATGTTAAGAAAAAGCCTGACCAGAATTCTCTTGAAACACTCAAAGAGATTTTCGAGGCTGTAGAAAGCACGAGGTTAAACAAATGATTGGCACAATAGTTAATGCTGCCACAATACTTACAGGTAGTATTATCGGCAGCTTACTCAAAAAAGGTATAAAAGAAAAATACACAAAATGTCTTATGAATGCTATGGGACTTGCAGCAACAGGCATCGGCATAAACTCTGTTGTGCAGAATATGCCAAACAGTAAATATCCTGTTCTGTTCATTGTAAGCCTTGCGCTGGGTTCACTTTTCGGAAATATGATTGATTTGGACAAGCGTTTTAATGCTCTTACTGAGAAAAAAGGTAAAAGTGAGTTGGGAAAAGGACTTTCAACTGCAATTCTTCTTTTCTGTATAGGCAGTCTTTCAATTTTAGGTCCCATAAATTCTGCACTTTATGACGACCATACATATCTTTTCACAAATGCTACTCTTGATTTTGTGACCAGTATGGTTTTAGCCTCAACCTACGGAATAGGAATTGCACTTGCAGCAGTTGTGCTTTTCCTGTGGCAAGGCGGGATTTACCTTCTTGCAACATTTTTAGGTGAATTTATGAGCCCTGAATTAATGTGTGAAATCAGCATTGTCGGTGGTTTCCTTATTGCATCGTCAGGTCTTGCAATTCTTGAAATCAAGAACTTAAAAACACTCAATATGTTACCTGCGCTCATTATTCCGCCTGTATGGTTTGTAATAATGTGGTTAATATCTCTTATAGGATGAAAGGAGTTTTTCTATGGTTTGGGTTGGAGCAATAACTGTCGGAATACTCATAAGTATTGCCGATATATTCCTTTTGGCAAAGGATAAAAAAATCGGTACTATCATAACCGTTATTCTTCGTGACACATTACTTTCTGTTCTGACAGGTATGAGTCTTGCGGAAAGTGTTCTTGGTGTAAAGAATATTTTTGACATTTCTTCACGACGAATTTCTTTCAGCTGGAAGTTTTTGGGACTCGTCCTTGCTGTCGGCGTTGCATTCCTGATTGTTTCAGCATTTTTAAAACGAATTGTTAAAATTGAATTTATCGACACGAAGCAAAAAAGAAGCACTTTTATTTTAAAAATCGTTTCATCTGTCCTTTTTGCTCTCGGTCTTGCAGCATATACAGGCACACTTTGGGGAAAAGAAGCCTTCGGTGATTTAGCACCTGACCAGATTCTTATTAACCTTAACTCCCCTACTGAAGGCACTGATGTGGGCGTTTATATCTCACTTTTTACAGGACCTGTGCTCACCACATTACTTCTGACGGTGGTTTATTGTACTCTTGTTTTTCCAAAGTACAGAATTGCTTATGAAAAAGGTGAAAAAAGAGCAGTTTTCCTTCCGCAAATTGCCTTGAGAATAATCGCAATTGTTCTTGCTGTTGCTATGTTTATCGGTGGTTGTGCTTTTGGTATTGACAGATTCCAGCTCACCACTCTTTATGGTGCATATTTATCTGAGTCCACATATATTGAAAAAAATTATGCTGACCCGAAAACAACAAATCTTAAATTTCCTGAGCAAAAACGCAATCTTATTTTCATTTATCTTGAGTCCATTGAAAACACATTCTTTTCAAAGGAGCTTGGTGGATATTTTGATGAAAACTATATGCCGGACCTTGCTAATCTTTCAAAGGAAGGTATAAGCTTTTCTCACGAAAAAAGCGGATTCGGAGGTCCGTCACGTACACCCGGTTCGGGTTGGTCGGTTGCAGCTATGGTTAATATGAGCACAGGACTTCCTATGAAGGTGCCTGTTGACGGAAACTCTTATGGTCAACCCGGCAACTTTCTTCCCGGTGCTACTGCTCTTGGTGATATTCTCCACGAGCAAGGCTATGAGCAATCCATTATGTTTGGTGCCGATGCCGCATTCGGCGGACTTAATTTCTTCTATGAATCCCACGGTGACTTCAATATTCTCGACCATAAGGGCGTTATAGAAAAAGGTTGGTTGCCTGAATATTATGATGTGTGGTGGGGCTATGAAGACGACAAGCTCTATGAATTTGCGAAGAGAGAATTAACCCGTCTTTCAGGCACAAACAAGCCTTTCCACTTTGTTATGGAAACCGCAGATACTCACGCTCCTGAAGGATATTTAAGTGAGAATGCAGAAAAGAAATATGACTCACAGTATGCAAACTGTATTTATTACAGTCAGTCCGAAGCAGTCAAATTTGTCCGTTGGATTCAGCAGCAGGATTTCTATGAAAACACAACTATTGTCATTGTGGGTGACCACTTGACTATGGCGGACTCCTTTGTTGCTGATATCAAGGATTATCATCGTACTGTGTACAACCTTTTCCTCAATGTGCCTGAAAATCTTTCCGATATACCTGTTAAATATACTTTTAACAGAAAGTGGGCTCCTTTTGATATGTTCCCTACTACATTGGCAACTCTTGGGGTTGAAATTGAAGGAAATCGCCTTGGAATCGGTACAAATATGTTCTCAGGTGAGAAAACACTGTCTGAAAAAGATGGTTATTCGAAAGTGAATACAGAACTGTCAGACCGCAGTACTTTCTATAATAACAATATTCTTGTTAAACCGAAAGCTACTGACAAATAAATATAATATGAATCGGGTGTGAAAAATTATGAAGAACAAGACAGACAAAAGAGGTAACAAAAAAATGGTATTAAAAATACTTGCTGTCATTTTAGGTGTTTTTGTGGTTATCGGAATCTCATTTACAATCGCAAATAAGATTTCTATCGGAAAGATGACAGATTATATTTCAAATATTGAAAAGCTTTCTGTGGAAGACCCTGTTACCATTGCAAAGGACAGTGAAGGCCTTTACACAATTACAACTGACCGCGACCTTAAGATTATGCAGCTCACTGACCTTCATATAGGTGGTGGCGTAATGTCACAAAAGGACGACAAAAAGGTTATACATGCCGTTGTATCAATGGTTAAGGAAGAAAAGCCTGATGTTGTTATTATTTCCGGTGATATCAGTTATCCTGTGCCTTTTACAGCATTCACCTTCAACAACCAGTATGCCGCAACAATTTGTGCTACTCTTATGGAGCAGTTGGGAGTTTACTGGACACCTACCTTCGGCAACCACGATTCAGAAATCTATTCAATTTACAATCGTGAAAAAATGGGTGATTTTTATGCCGATGAAAAATGGGAAAACTGTCTTTTCCTCAAGGGTGACGAAAACATCAGTGGTTACGGAAACAATGTAATCAAGGTTAAAAACAGTGATGGTGTTATCACTCAGGCTCTTTTCACAATTGACTCAAATGACTATCCTAAGGAAAATCCTTTTACCGGCATTGTGGCAGGTTTAACAGGCAATTATGATAATATCCACGAAGAACAGATTGAGTGGTATAAAAAAGCTTGTGAAAACCTCAATGCAGAAAACAAGGCACTTATCGAAAAGCTCTCTGACGAAAGTAAAAAAGCAGAGAGTCTTGAGAAATATGGTCTTGTGAAATCTCTTGTGTTTATGCACATTCCTCCGGTTGAATATGCTGACGCTTGGGATGAATTTAAAAGCAACGGATACAAGGATACAGAAAATGTTAAGTATTTTTACGGCACACAGGGTGAAAAAGTATGTCACCCAAGAGTTGACGACAATTTCTTTGAAACTGCAGTTGAAATGAAGAGCACACAGGGTATGTTTGTCGGTCACGACCACATTAATATCTTCTCTGTGGAATACAAGGGAATCCGTCTTACATATGGTATGAGCATTGACTATGTTGCTTACGGTGACATTGATAAGGTTGGTACACAACGCGGTTGCACAATGATTACAGTTAAACCTGACGGTACATTTGACTGCCACCCTGAAAACTACTATCAGGACAAATATGAAAATCCTGACAAGGAAGAGGTTACAATGCAGGTATTGAATGAGGAGTTCAACTAAATGATTATTGTTATAATTCTTCTCATTGCCATAATGTGTTCAGGCTTGAAAGTATGTGGCAGAAATGAGTTTTATGAGGACTATTGTTCACATAAAAACACAACAACGGTCAATGCGATTTTTTCAATACTCATATTTTTAAGTCACGCTGCATCCTATGTTGACCTTAACAACACATTTGACCAGCCTTATCTTGATATAAGAAAGTTTTTGGGACAGGGTGTTGTGGTCACATATCTTTTCTATTCAGGCTACGGAATTATGACATCCATACTTAAAAAGAAATATGAGTATGTCAAATCATTGCCTGTGAACAGACTTTTTAAGACCTGGTTGCATTTTGCCATTATTCTGGTGCTTTATATCATACTTTCATTAATCACAAAGGCTGACTACACAATTGACCGTTATCTTATCGCATTTACGGGACTTAAGAGTATCGGCAACAGCTGTTGGTATATGTTTGTCACATTCGCACTATACATACTTGTGATTATAGGCTTCTCAATCTTCAAAAAATCACAGAAGCTGGGATTTGCGGCAACCGTTCTGCTTATAATCGGCTTTGTGTATATTGAAAAGAATGTGATGAAGCTTGATATTATCTTCTATGATACAATTCTCTGCTTCCCGCTGGGTATGATTTTTGCAATGGTAAAGCCGTACATCGACAAAGTTCTTATGAAAAACGATATTGTATGGACAATTGCTCTTTGCGGAATTTTCACATTGTTTATAATGTACTTCGCACAGCATAAGAGAGATACTCTCAATCATCTCATTATCTTCTATGCTCTTATTCCTATTGTGATTACGGTGCTTATGATGAAGGTCAACATAAAAAGCTCCGTTCTTGATTGGTTCGGAAGTCATATTTTCAGTTTCTTTATGCTCCAGAGAATTCCTATGCGATTACTACAATACTTAGGATATAACGGCAACAGCTATCTGTTTATTGCAATAAGCTTCCTTGCATCCGTAGCGATTTCAACAATCTTTGATGAGTGTATGATGAAGCTTGATAAAGTGATATTCAAAAAGAAAAATTAATAGTTATACAACAAAAGAGCCTTTCACGAGAAGGCTCTTTTTTGTTGGTGAATTTAGTTTTGTAAGGGATTGTATTTTATTCAAATTATAATTTGTCGGTGCGATGGAATGGTGTGTTTATGCCTCCCTCTGACGAGGGAGGTGTCAAAATCTTTGATTTTGACGGAGGGAGAGATAGTAAACATTTCAACTGACTACCCCTCAGTCTGCTTCGCAGACAGCTCCCCTGACAAAGGGAGCCAAGTAGGGGACGATGCCCACATCGTCCCGTTCTAAAGTGTGCTATTGACCGACTGCGGGACGATGTGGGCATCGTCCCCTACAAGATATATTGTTCTATATTAGCTCCCCGAAAAACTCCGATTTACATATTAATAAATTACGCTTATTCTATCTCATCAAGGTTTGCGCCCTTGGTTTCCTTGACACCCTTTGCAAACATAACTGCTGCCACACCAACTGTAACAACAGAAATTGCAAGGCATACCCACCAGATTGGGAAGAAAATCATACCAACGATTGCAAGAAGATAACCGACAGCAAGACCGATAATTACAAGAAGTCCTTCTGCACCAACTACTGATGCACGGATATCAGTAGGCACTTTTTCCGTCATCATAACATTCATATAATCTCGTCCAATCCAATATGAACCCTGATAAAGTCCTGCGAAGAAGCCAATAAGATAAGGATTCCAATCGCAGAGAATACCTGCCACAAAGAGGCAATAGCCTAAAATACAAGTAACAGAAAAGCCTGTAACAGTCACCTTTCTGCCCAGCTTGTCGGCAATAAAGCCTGAAAGGAATGTGATTGTTGCATAAACAATAGGCACCATAAAGAGAGCCTTTGTAATCTCACTTGTGCTCATACCCACCTTGTGCATTGATGATTCAAAATAAAGTGCAATTGCAGGCATTGCTGTGTCAAATACAATATGTGAAATAATAAGATTTTTTGTGTCCTTATTTGAGAAAATATACTTAACACCATTGAAAACACCTGACTGATTTCGTTGTGCTTCCTTTTGCTTTTTCTTTAATTCCTTTTCTGCCTGACGCTCAGTAAGTGGTCGTGAAAGATATTCGAGTCTTTCACCTATGAACACCTTTGTGTCCTTCGCGAGGATTATTACAAGCAAAACTGCGATAAATCCTATTACAGCAGGTACCAAGAAGATTTCACGCCATCTTGTAGCGTCGTCACCCATCAGAATATCGCGAAGTGTTGGGATGAGGATAACACCTAAAATACCAAAGCTTTTTAAAAAGCTGTAAATCTTTGCACGGTGCTTGTCAGGTGCTTCTTCAAGTATATAAATAATCTGTACATCGTGTCCCATAAAGAAGCTGATTATTGCAAAGCCTATAAGGAACATTATGTAACTTGAAGAAAAATAAATTACTAAAAGTCCCAGTGCCATACCGAGTGTGGACATCACAAAGAGTGGTTTTCGACCCCATTTGTCGGCAAGAGCTTTATAGAAAGGAGTAATTGCACCTAAAACATAGGTGAATACGCCTATACTTGAATGTAATGCAAGTCCTTCTTGGAAAGTATAGAACTTACCCATAAACGGATTATTTACAAAAAATTCCGTTACAAATGATGACTGTACCGTAACAGTAAGGTTACTTGTTACCTCGTCAAGGATGTTTACAATTGCTATGAGCATAAGCAATATAAAGAAATATTTACTGCCGTTTCCTCTGCCCTGCATCCTTTTGAGTCTTTTTATTTCCTTTTGCTCAGCAAGGGTTATTTGTTCATTTGTTTTCATATCTTATTCCCCTTTCATAAATTAAATTATAAGGAATAAAAATGGACCTGTCAATATGAGCAGGTTTGCTAAGGACATAAAAAGAGGTAATGCGGACTTCCGTATTACCTCTCATTTTTTAGCACTTCACCTTTGGCGGTGAGTAAGTGCTCATTTCTTTTTTCGGTCAGTTTAAGTGATATTCTGCCTTGCGGCAGAGTGATATTATTGTCTCGGGACAATAGTGTTATTGAATCCTTCGGATTCAGTGTTATTTTATTCGCATAAAACTCGCGAAGCGAATAACACTGTGCGAAGCACAATAA
>JAZSHP010000172.1:0-5546 GCA_045533355.1 Candidatus Fimenecus sp. | reverse complement strand
GATAATGTTTCTGCCCTTGATTTAAGTGACCCTGTGGTTGTCAGCGGAAGCGTTTCAGCTTCTCTTTCAAAGCTTGGTGTTTCGGATTTTAGTTCTGTAAGAGTAATCAAGGACGGCTATATGTCGGAGGTATCTGCTATTGAGCTTGATGATGTTATTTATCTTTGTGAAGATAATGATACTGTTTATGTATATAGCGACAAGGTATCAGGAATTTATGAGGAGGCATACCCTTCAAAGCTTAACCCTGTAACTGTTACAATTTCGGGCAAAACCTTTGAAATAGAAACAAGCACTGCAGAGGGAAAGCTTGGTGAAAGGGATAATTCCTACAGGATAAATTCAAGGGTTACTGTACTCCTTGGAAAAGACGGTAAGATTGTAGACGTTCTTGGAACAAAAGAGGGTACTTCTTCAACCTACGGTGTGATTTTGTCTGTTGGTGTGGAAACTAAAGAGGATATTAAAAACGAAAACCAGCAGGACAGAGTTGTAACTGTTATGACAGGTGACGGGGCTGAGGTTTCCTATAAAACTCTTAAGGATTACAGTGATATGATTGGATATCCCGGAGAAATTTCCTTTGATGAGCAGGGTTATATGACCTTTAAATATAAACCGAATACTGTTAAAGTAAGCGGAAAGATTGACGGAAAAAACAATAAAATCGGCACAAGAAAGCTGACTGAAAATGCAAAGATAATCGAAATGCTTTATGTGCCTGATACAAATACAGGTGTGGCTACGGCTCATCTTATTGAACTTGAGGATATTAAAATTGATGAATTGAGCAACAGAAACGTTATTCTTGCTGTGGAAAGCGGTTCCTTTAATGATATTTCACTTCTTATTGTTGAAAATGTGACTGACGAAAAATACGATTATGGTATTATTTCTTCAAACAACAACATTCTTGGCATGGGTAATGGCCTTGGTGCATCACAGATAAATTCCTATGGAATTATAACTGATGGCGTGGATACAATGCTTAATTCGGACTTCTATTATTCTCCTGATAAGTTTAAGAAGGGGACTGTGGTGTCTTTTGTAAGATATGGAAACACAATCCAGACTATGTCTGCTCTTAAAAAGCTTGACGGCTCTGTTTGTCAGGCTCTTGATATGACAAGAATTAAAGTGGGCGGAGAGGTTTATGAAACTGCTCACGATGTGCAGTATTATCTATATTCTGAAAAGGGCTATACAGCTATGTCCTATAAGACTGCGGAAGGTTATCAGGGCGAGAAGGTAAGAGCTTATGCAGACAAGGACGTAAGAGGAAACAGTTTAGTAAGAATTATAATTTTTGAATAATTTGTAAAAAAGACCGATTTTAATCGGTCTTTTTTTATTGTGTCTTCGGTCAATATTTAAAAAATTCAATATTTTTCTTGACAAAGTGAAGATAATATGGTAACCTAGTATTAGATACTAGATAAACAAGTATCAAAAAGGAGAACATTTATGTATAAAAAGTATGTTCATTTAAAAGAAATGATTGAAGATTGTGCAGTAAAATATGAAAACAATATTGCATTTAAGGTAAAAAGTATTGAAAAAGGCAAGGCGGTTTATGATGATATTACATACGCAAGATTTGCTAAAGAAATAGAGTATCTTGCAAGAAACTTTATTGAAACAGGTCTTGCGGGAAAGCGTATTGCTGTTATCGGAAAGAACAGCTATGAATGGATTGTTGTGTTCCTTGCTACTGTTTTTGCAGGGGGTACCATAGTTCCTCTTGACAGAGGTCTTCTTGATTATGAAATTGAAGACCAGATAAAGCGTTCGGAGGCTGTGGCTCTTTTCTACGGCGGAGAATTCAGAGACAGAGTGGCAAATTATGATATGGTAAAGGTTTGCACCGAGGACCAGGAATTTAAGGATATGCTCCTTCGTGGCAAAGAGGCAGACAACAAAGCAGAATATGATGCAGTTGAAATCAAGCCTGATGAGATGAGCATTCTTTTATTTACTTCCGGTACTACATCAGCATCAAAGGCTGTTATGTTGTCCCAAACAAATATTATGGCAAATATTTACGGTATGAGTTTATGGGAAAAGTTTTACGAAACTGATGTTAATATGGCCTTACTTCCTTTTCACCACACATTTGGTATGGTGCAGACGATGCTGTTTTTGTCCTTCGGTATGTGCAATGTATTCTGCGAGGGACTTAGAATTGCAAAGTGTCTTAACGAATACGGAGTTACAATTTTCGTTGGTGTTCCAAGAATTATTGAAGAAATGATGCTTGTGGTAAATCGTAAAATCAAGGCTCAGGGCAAGGAAAAAACTATAAAATTTGCTCTTAAACTTTCTAATGCATTGAGAAAAGTTGGCATTGATATCAGAAGAAAGCTGTTTAAACAGATTTTGGACGGTATGGGTGGAAAATTACGTCTTGTAATTATCGGTGCTGCAGCTGCTTCTCCTGATGTACTTAAATTTTTTAATGATATTGGCGTTCTTTCTATTCAGGGATACGGTCTTACTGAAACATCACCTGTTCTTTCGGCTGAAAATGACAAGTACATGAGAAAAGATTCAGTAGGTCTTGCAATTCCGGGAGTTGAAGTGAGAATTGATAATCCTGACGAAAACGGAATTGGTGAAATTATTGCCAAAGGCGATAATGTTATGCTTGGATACTACAATGACCCTGAAAAAACTGCGGAGGTTATTAAGGACGGTTGGTTCTATACAGGTGACCTTGGCAGAATGGATAAGGACGGATTTATCTTTATCTGTGGAAGAAAGAAGAATGTTATAGTTCTTTCAAACGGCAAAAATGTGTTCCCTGAAGAACTTGAAACCCTTGTCAATCTCTCTCCTGCTATTAAGGAATGTCTTGTATATGCAGAGGGTAACGATATCTGCTGTACGATTGTATCCGACGAAAAATTTGTAGGCGATGTAAATGAGGCAATAGCTAAGCATATTGAATCTGTGAACGAACAGCTTATCCTTTACAAAAAAATCAGCAGATACACAGTAACAGAAACTGAAATGGCTAAAACTACAACTGGTAAAATTAAAAGATAATAAAACACATTTAACCGACGGCAACAAATATGCCGTCGGTTTTTTTGCATAAGTATGTAATTTTGGTTGAATTTGGAGAGAATGTGTGTTATAATAATCTTTAATTATGGAATTTATGGCAAAGGAGGGGGAGAAAAATGAAAGGAAAAATTCAAGATGAGAATTTTTACAGAAACGAAACTGCAGAAGAAAGCTCTGTGGTATGGTTTGAGTTGCCTTGCGATAAATTTGAAATTTACGGGGTAACCCCTGAAGAAAATGGAATTTTGTCCCGAAGAATGCCTCTTGATGTAGCATATAGCGTAAGCGGTGACGTGGCAAGTATGTGTGGCTACGGCGCAGGCGGAAGAGTTTTGTTTTCAACTGACTCGGCCTTTGTTGCAGTTAAAGCTGAGTACAAAAACGGTGGCGTGCCTACGGTTTGCAACTACTGTGTCTGTTATGGCTTTGACCTTTATAAATCAGATAAAAATGGTCAGGAATCCTTTGTTGGAGCTTGCAGACCTGTTAATGAATTTGACCATAAAAATGCTGAATATAAGGTTGATACAAATAATATGGGGGAAATGACATATTACACACTGAATATGCCTGTTTTCTCCGAAGTTAAGAAACTTTGGATTGGTTTGGAAAAAGGCTCGCAGCTTGGCAAGGGTAAAAATTACAGAAACCATAAGCCTGTTGTGTTCTACGGCTCCTCAATTACTCACGGTGCTGCAGCGGGAAGACCCGGTAACATATATGAAAATTTTATTTCACAGAAATATAATCTGGATTATATCAATCTTGGCTTTTCAGGAAGTGCAAGAGGGGAAGAGACTATGGCCCGATATATTTCAAGTTTAGATATGAGTGTTTTTGTCTGCGATTATGATTATAACGCCCCTGACGCTGAACATCTTAGAAAAACCCATTTTCCATTTTATGAAATAATCAGAGAAAAGCATCCTGATATTCCGTACATTATGATTTCAAGGCCTAACTTCTCGCCTTATAATGATGATAATGAAAGAAGAAAAGTGATTTTTGAAAGCTTTGAAAAGGCTAAAGAGAATGACAAAAATGTTTATTTTATAGACGGAGAAACACTGTTTGATGGGGAATTTAAAAATTCCTGTACCAGTGACGGTGTTCATCCAAATGACCTTGGTTTTTACCGAATGGCTGAGAAAATTGGTACTGTTATTGCACAGGTACTTGCTATAAATCTCTAATGAGATTCAATATATAAATACCCGACGAATAAATTAAGCCTTAAAAAATCAAAATTACTACTCCCCTTGTTGAAATGGACGGAGACGAAATGACCAGAATTATCTGGAAAATGATTAAGGATATTCTTATTTATCCTTATGTTGACTTAAAGTCTGAATACTATGACTTAGGTCTTGAATACAGAAATGAAACTAACGACAAGGTTACAGTTGACTCTGCGGAGGCTACAAAGAAGTACGGTGTTGCAGTTAAGTGTGCAACAATTACTCCTAACGCTGACAGAATGACTGAATATAACTTAAAGGAAATGTGGAAGTCACCTAACGGAACTATCCGTGCAATCCTTGACGGAACTGTTTTCAGAACACCTATTATCGTTAAGGGAATTACACCTTACATTCCTACATGGACAAAGCCTATTACTATTGCAAGACATGCATACGGCGACGTTTACAAGAATACTGAAATGCAGGTTAAAGACGGAGCAAAGTGTGAACTTGTTGTAACTGATAAGGACGGCAAGGAAACAAGACAGCTTATTCACGAATTCAAGGGCTCTGACGGTATTATTCAGGGACTTCACAACATTGATAAGTCAATCGGAAGTTTTGCAAGAGCTTGTTTTAACTTTGCACTTGATTCAAAGAAGGATTTATGGTTTGCTTCAAAGGATACAATTTCAAAGAAGTATGACCACAGATTCAAGGACATCTTTAACGAAATTTTTGAGGCTGAATATAAGGAAAAGTTTGACGAAGCCGGTATCGAATATTTCTACACACTTATTGATGATGCTGTTGCCCGTGTTGTACGATCTGAGGGTGGATATATCTGGGCTTGTAAGAACTATGACGGCGACGTTATGAGTGATATGGTTGCTACAGCATACGGAAGTCTTGCTATGATGACTTCTGTTCTTGTATCTCCTGACGGCGTTTACGAATATGAGGCAGCTCACGGAACTGTGCAGAGACATTACTATAAGCACTTAAAAGGCGAGACCACATCTACAAACAGTGTGGCAACTCTCTTTGCATGGACAGGTGCGCTTCGCAAAAGAGGCGAGCTTGATGGTCTCTCAGAGCTTTCAGACTTTGCCGACAAGCTCGAAAAGGCTACAATCCAGACAATTGAAGAAGGCGTTATGACAGGTGACCTTTATCTTCTTTCTTCACTCGAAAACAAGAAAAAAGTTGACACCGAAACCTTCTTAAAAGAAGTAGCAGTGAGATTGGAAACCATTTTATAATGTGAGGCTTTTATATGAAAGTTACTTTAAATCCCGA
>JAZSHP010000010.1:0-5995 GCA_045533355.1 Candidatus Fimenecus sp. | reverse complement strand
TATTATGCTTTTTAAAACAAAAAGTGAACTTGGTATGATTTGCGTGAGAGACAAAGCGATTAAAACTATCGCAAGCCACGTTGCATGTTCTTGCTACGGTGTTATCGGTCTTGCTCACAGAAGAACCAAAAAAAGTTTCTTTGATACATCGGATAAAATATATGATGCCATAAAGGTAAGTTATAACAACGGACTTGTTATTGATATACACATATATGTTTCATACGGTATGAATATTCAGACCATATCCAATAATATTTTAGAAACATTATCATATACTTTAAACGATTCTTTCGGACTTAAAGTTAATAAAGTCAATGTACATGTTGACGGAATAAGAATGGATAAGTAGGTAAAAAAATATGAATATATTAAAGAGTGATTTATTTATAAATATGCTGGTATCCGCTTCGAATAATCTGGAAAACAGAAAAGAAGAGATAAACCGACTTAACGTTTTCCCTGTTCCGGACGGTGATACCGGTACCAATATGTCTTTGACTTTTTCTAAGGCAACCAAAGAAGTATGCGATATGCAGGAATCAACTGTTACAGAAATTGCAGCAAAACTTTCTTCTGCATCATTAAGAGGTGCCAGAGGTAATTCAGGCGTTATTCTTTCTCAGTTTATAAGAGGTATCGCAAAAGGTTTTGCTGACAAGGATGAAATAAACATTGAAATTTTTGCCAACGCATTTAAAATGGGTACTGAATCTGCATACCGCGCAGTTATGAAACCCACAGAAGGTACAATTCTTACCGTTATGAGAGGGTTATCCGACGAAGCGATGACAGTATATCCTCATTGTTCAACCATAATTGAATTTATGGACAAAGTAATTGCAAATGGCAAAAAGGTGTTGGATGAAACTCCTGAACTTTTACCAAAACTAAAACAAGCAGGCGTTGTTGACTCCGGTGGTATGGGTCTTATGGTTATATTAGAAGGTATGAAATATTACCTTGACAACAACGAGATTGTGCCTCTTATTGAAAACAGAGAACAATCGGAAGAGTCTGCTGCAGGGTCATATATTGAAGAAATTACTTTTGGCTATTGTACTGAATATATAATCGTTAAAGAACACAGAGGTGCAGAAAGTCTTAAAGATAAATTAAAACAAATTGGCGATTGTGTTGTTGTAGTTGAAGATGACGAAATCGTTAAGGTTCATGTTCATACCGATGATCCTGACAAAGCCATTGGCTACGGTCTTAAAATCGGTTCTTTGATTAACATTAAAATAGACAATATGCGTCATGAAAATGAAGAATTGAAGAAAAAAGAAGAAGAAAGACTTAAAAAAGAAAAAACAAAATACGGTTTTGTTTCGGTTGCCGCAGGCGACGGATTTAAGTCTATTTTCGAAGAACTTGGAATCAAAGGTATTATCTCGGGCGGTCAGAGTATGAATCCGTCTACCGACGACATTCTTAACAAGGCAAAAGAAGTTAATGCCGAAACCGTTTTCGTTTTCCCTAATAACAAAAACATAATACTTGCTGCCGAGCAAGCAGAAAAACTTTTTGAAGGCAATCTTGTTGTTATTCCTACCACAAGTATGGCTCAGGTTTTCTCTGTTATGATGGCTTACGACGAGAGTTTATCCCAGCAAGAATTGACTGACGGATTTAACGAAATTTTATCCACTGTTAACTGCGGTCAGGTTACTTATGCTGTTCGTGATTCAATGGTTAATGACATTGAAATCAAAGAAGGCGATATAATGCAACTTGTTAATGATAAAGTTGTTGCTGTATCAAAAACTGTTGAAGACGGGGTAATTGAAACAATTAAGAAAATCGTAACCGATGATACCGAAATTATTACTCTATATGCGGGCGAAGATGTAACTGAAGATGATTTCAACTCAGTTGTAGAAAAACTTGAGGAATTATATCCTTCCTGTGATATAACTCCGTACAGAGGCGAACAACCAATATATTACTATATTGTTTCGGCTGAATAATATAAGGTTACAATGTAAAAAACGGCAAGCATTTAATGCTTGCCGTTTTTATATGCTTTATCTACTGCACAGTATATAACAAAATCGCCAGGAAGTGAAGTAAACTTGCTATTACAGTGAAAATATGGAAAATACCATGCATCACAGGCCTTTTCGAGCCAAGTCCGTATAGTATTGCACCTAATGTATAGGATATTCCTCCCAGAAGTATAAGCAGGAATTCAACAGGATGGAAGATAATATTTATTTTATCCACAATAACAATAACACACCATCCCATTGCAAGATAGCATATCATAGAAAACTTCTTGTATTTTTTAAGGTCAATAGAGTTAAATACTATTCCAAGCACTGCTGCCGCCCATACAACTCCGAAAACTGTCCATCCAAGCCATGTACTGTATTCCCGTATACTGCACAATGCAACCGGAGTATATGTTCCCGCAATTAAAAAGAATATTGTACAATGGTCTATAATCTGCATAACCTTTTTGCCTAAAATTTTAGGGCTTAACAAATGATATACTGCCGACACTGTATACATCAAAGTCATTGCAGCACCAAAAACAGCACCACTTATAACCCCGTATACAGACCCGTTAACAGCAGGGATTACTATACATAAAACAGTTGCCACAATTCCCAATACTCCCCCAACCATATGGGTAACTGAATTGAAAATTTCATTTCCTTTAGTATAATCCGGTAGTTTTCTTTCTTTTAATTTTGTTCTTTTCATCATTTTACCTACTTTTCAAACCCAACAAGCATTCCGCCGTATTCTGCATAAAAACTGCAAAGGATGCCTGTATTCTGAATTTTAATTTTCGCACTTTCAAATATTTCTATAAGTTTTTCTTTAAGAAGTAATGCTCCTTCTTCATTAAAACAATGTGATATAATAACTTTTTTCCCTTTATACCCGTTTTCTATCATATTCTTAATAAGAGTGGTAATTGCCTTCTTTTCTCCTCTTATTTTTCCCAACGGTTCAAGGGTACCTTCATCACTGGCTTTACCGGTAAGGCAAATTCCAAGAATATTTGCAACAGCTGCTACTGTATGACTTACACGACCGTTATTGGCAAGATTCCTGAGTGATCTTAACATAAACACAAGACCGGTTTTTTTCTTGTATGCTTCAATTTTTTCACATATTTCTTCAAATTCAAGTCCTGCATTTTTAAGAGAAACGAGCTCCTCAATAATAAGAGTAAGTTCAGGACCGGCCGACAAAGAATCAATAACATATATCTTTTTTTCAGGATATTCTTTTATGTGTAACTCTTTTGCAACGCATGCAGAATTATAACTCCCGGATAATCCGCTGGTTATAGCAACTGCAAATATTTCATCAGCATCTGAAAATGCATCTATCCACTCCTGACATGATGGACAGGATGAACCCGATTTCCCTTTAAATCCCTTTAAATATTCCACCATTTCCATTGTGTTGGCATTTTTGTTATCAGTATACTCCATATCCCCTGCAATAATTTTTAGCGGAACAGATGTAAAATTTGCCCCTTCAACTTCAAATATATCACAGGATGAGTCTGCAACTATCTTAAACATATACTTCACTCCTTATCTTCAATCTGATTATAAAATTCACTTAAATTTGTAATAAGCGTGTTAAATACTTTATAAAAAATATCCAGTTCTTCTTTTGTACACCCTTCTGCACATTTATGACTTATAAAGGTTATTATTTTTACGATTTCGTTATATACTTCCATCCCTTCATTTGTCATATAATACTTAGAACGGTATGTTTTATCTTTATCTTCATTATATTTTTCAATAAGTTTTTTCTTCTTTAAATAATTTAAATTCTTAGAAATCCACGCTTTATCTTCTTTACATAACCAACACAATTCCGAAGCCGTGAGTCCACTTGTATTTTTACCCAAATAGAATATAACATTCAGGTGTGCCGCTTTTAAATCAAGATTATTCATCTCATGGGTTTTTATCTTCATTATGTATTTATATGCAAGATTTATCTTTGCACTGAATTCTTCATATCTTTCCAGCATATTCCTGTCCCCTTTTTGTTGACATATCAACAATTGTATTATAGCAAAAGATTGTTGATATGTCAACAATCTTTTGTAAGTTTTTCTATTATTTTCCGCAATTCTTTTAACTGTTTATTTTAAGCAGTCCTGCCATATTGTTATAGAAGATATTTTCTTCTTGTTCTTTTGTAAAATCACGGACTTTAACTTTCAAAATTTCTGTACCAGGATCAGCAATAATACCTTTAGTAGTCAGTTTCGGAATACGTATTTAGAAGCTGATATGAATCAGCATAATCCCCTCCAGAACCGACAAGGATATGAATATGACCATCAATAATTTTCATATAAAAGCCTCCACAAAGCATCATAGTCTGCTTTCTATTATATTAAAAATGGCATCTCATACGAGATGCCATATTTTTAACCTTTAACAGCTCCAAGTGTAAGACCTTTAACAAAGTATTTCTGAAGCCATGGGTAAACAATCAAGAACGGAAGAACTGATACGAATATAGTTGCATTCTTGAATGCTTCCGGTGTAGACTTTGTTTCTTCTACTTCGTTTGCGTTCTGACCAACCATCTGGTTTAACATTTCTTTTAATACAACCTGTAAAGGATATTTTTTTGGTTCCATTAAGTAAATAGATGGTGTTAAGTAACTGTTCCACTGACCCATAATGTAGAATAATGCGATTGATGCAATAGAAGGTTCTGCAAGCGGAACAAAGATTGTAACAAGGATTTTGAATTCACTTGCACCGTCAACGATTGCTGCTTCATAAATTTCGTTAGGAATTGTTTCAAAGAAACTTCTCATAACGATAAGGTCATATGTCCAGATTAAACTTGGAATAATAAGTGACCACATTGAGTCAAGAAGTCCGATACCTTTAACTAACAAGAAGGTAGGAATCAAACCACCTGAGAAGAACATTGTGATAACAACCATAATCATAAGTGGTTTTCTGAATACAAAGTTCTTTCTTGAAAGAGGGTATGCAAACATAATTGTCATAAGAAGACAAGATACTGTACCAACTCCGGTATATAAAATGGAGTTGAAATATGCTCTTGGAATTCTTGCAGTTGATAAAATTTCTTTATATGCTCCAAAGTTGAACCCAACAGGCCAGAATGAAACTTTACCGGCCATAATTGCTTCGGTAGAACTAAGAGATACACATAATACATACCATACAGGATATAGTGTGATGAATATCAGGAATATATGAACGAAAGCATTCATATAGTCAAAGAAAGTCCATCTGTCTAATTTATTCTTTTTGTTATGGAATGCTTTTTCTTCAGCATTCTTTTTTGGTTTAATAAAACTCATCTTAACTACCTCCTATTACCACAAACTTGTTTCGTTAACTTTTTTACTGATAGTGTTGGATGCTATAACAAAGAATAATGCGATAAACGATTCAAACAAACTAACAGCAGTAGTATAGGAATAGTTATCACCCTGTTCGATAAAGTTCTTTCTGTATACGAATGTTCCGAATATATCGGCAACTTCATATGTAGCAGGGTTATAAAGTAACAATACCTGTTCGTAACCAACTTTAATGATATGACCGGATTTCATGATAAACATGGTAACAACTGTAGGAAGGATTGCAGGGATTGATACGTGCCACAAGCTCTTAAGTCTTGAACAACCGTCAATTCTTGCTGCTTCATACAACTGAGGGTCAACGCCGCCCAATGCCGCAATATAGATAATAGCACCATTACCGAAACCGTGCCATACCTGGATAAAGATAAGAATTGTTCTGAACCATTCAGGCTTGGTAATAAAGTATATCGGTTCTCCACCCAGAGCTTCAAGAAGTTTATGCAAAATACCTGAAGTAGGTGAAAGCATATCGATAGCCATTGAACAAACAACAACCATTGATAACAGTGCAGGTAAATATGTAATAGTCTGAATTGCTTTTTTGAAAGTAATATTTTTTACTTCATTTAAGAACAAAGCAAATATAATAGGAATCGG
>JAZSHP010000012.1:0-13510 GCA_045533355.1 Candidatus Fimenecus sp. | reverse complement strand
GGAGGTGTACGCACGGTGACGTGTTTAGCTTGCCAGTACTAATAGGTCGAGGGCTTGACCATTATGCTTAGGTTCTACAAAAGTACAATTTCTCAGATTGATGACAATATCATCACTTCCCCTTTGTTCAGTTTTCAGGGTACATACTGAAAGACCTTCAAGTGAAGGTCTTTTTTTTTTATTTGACTTTTAAATCATTACATGGTATATTTCTAAAAAAGAGGAGTTGATATGATGAAGCATGAAGAATGGGTGGCTAAATACAAAGATCTCATGGATAATAGACAAATGGCTGTATGTGCAAATGCTAAAAAATTACCTAATGGTGAGTTTGGTTTATGTTATTTGCTTTTAAAAGAAGATTTTATAAATGTATATGATACAGATATGAATGGGACTCTTTTTGATTTGTTATATTCGATATATATAAAGCAAATATCAAACTTGAAAAGTAGTTCTTTTATCTTTAATCCTTATTTAAAATTTGATTATGATAATTTTACTTATAAATTTGCTGATTTTGGAAATGGAAAAATGTTTTTATCTGAATTGATTAAATCTTTATAAATTTTTTGATTTTTTATCTCTCATATGCTATTTTGTTTTTATAGGTGATATTATGAAAAGGTTTTGTATTTTACTTTCTGTAATTTTATTTCTGTTTTCTTTTAGTGGTTGTTCAAAAGCAAGTGGCAATGTAAGTAATGTTAAAATTGTTTCAGTAGAATCATGTATTTATTCGCAAGATGAAATACTCGATGCAATTGAAGTAGTAAAAACTGACTTTCTCGGTTTTACTGGCGGTACTCTAACGAAAATAGGATATGTTGGTGACCAAGAAACATATAAAACAGTTTGTACCGAAGATGCACTTGTTAACCCACCTTGGATTACTTTGGATTGTGAATTTACTGTTTCTGTATTTTCATTTTCAGAAGGATTTAATAAAACCTATGAATATGGTGAGTGGAAATGGTATTTAATAAAAGATGATTCAGGTAATTGGGTGATCGATAATTATTTCATAGGATAAAAAATAACCCCCGTACATTTTGTACGAGGGTTTAATGTTGTCTAATTTTTGTATTAAGGATTAATATACGCCCTGCTGGAGCATTGCTTCTGCAACCTTTTCAAAACCAGCAATATTTGCACCTGCGATAAGGTCATAACCAAGACCGTAACGAGCAGCAGCTGCAACTGAAATATCATAGATATTTTTCATTGCACTCTTAAGCATTTCATCAACCTTTTCTGCTGTCCATGCAAGACGCTGACTATTCTGGCTCATTTCAAGACCTGAAACGCAAACACCACCAGCGTTAACTGCCTTTGATGGAGCAACGATTACGCCATTTTCAAGGAAGTATTCAATTGCTTCTGCAGTTGTTGGCATGTTAGCAACTTCAATGTAGAATTTTGTTCCGTTAGCAACGATTTTCTTTGCTTCTTCAAGAGTAACTTCGTTCTGTGTAGCACAAGGAAGAGCAATATCAACCTTAACACCCCAAGGTTTCTGACCCGGGAAGAATTCTGCACCAAATTTGTCAGCATAATCCTTAGCTTTATCTCTACCTGATGCACGCATTTCAAGAAGATAATTAATCTTTTCTTCAGTTATAATACCATCTTTATCATAAACATATCCGTCAGGACCTGAAAGTGTAAGAGGGATACCACCGAGTTCAGCAATCTTTTTGATTGCACCCCAAGCAACATTACCGAAACCTGAAACAGCAAATGTCTTACCTGCGATATCTTCGTTTTCGTGTTTAAGCACTTCATTTGCGTAGTAAATTGCACCATAACCTGTTGCTTCAGGACGAACAAGTGAACCACCGTAAGTAAGACCTTTACCTGTAAGAACACCGTTTTCGAAACAACCCTTGATTCTCTTGTACTGACCGAAGAGGTAACCGATTTCTTTACCGCTAACACCGATGTCACCGGCAGGAACGTCAAGGCTATCACCAATATGACGCTGAAGCTCTGTCATAAATGCCTGACAGAATCTCATAATTTCTCCGTCACTCTTACCAACAGGGTTAAAGTCAGAACCACCCTTAGCACCACCCATAGGAAGACCTGTAAGTGAGTTCTTGAATGTCTGTTCAAAACCAAGGAAATATACGATACTTGCATTTACACTTGGGTGAAAACGAAGACCGCCTTTGTAAGGACCGATAGCAGAGTTAAACTGTACACGGAAACCACGGTTAACCTGTGTTTGACCATTATCGTCAATCCAAGCAACTCTGAAGTTAACACTTCTTTCAGGTTCTGCCATTCTACCTAAAATATCAAACTTTTCATATTCAGGATGAGCTTCAACTACCTTTTCAAGTGAGCTGTAAACTTCCTTTACGCACTGAAGAAATTCAGGCTTTTTTGCATCACGCTCTTGTACTCTTGCGAGAACATTTTCAATATAACTGTTCATAATAGAGCCTCCTATAAAAATTATGAAAAAATAATATCATAAAATATGCACTTTTTTCAATTAACAATATTGAAAAATATACAGTAAATTCAGCACTTTAATTTGTTAAATATGACAAAATATATAGACACACTTTCATTTTTGACGATTTTTCCTGCATTTTTCATAGAATTTTGCAGGAAATTATGTATAATGACTTCAAATATCAGGTGTAAATTAACTATCAGTTGTGAATATATACAAATTGACAAAAACACAGTTGTTTGATAAAATTATTAAGATAAAAATTAGTTTATTGGTGTGGTTATGCAAAAGTTTATTTCAAACAGTACAGAAGACACAATTGAATTAGGCAGAAGACTTGCTCAGTCACTTAAAGGCGGAACTGTTGTTGCTTTTTTTGGTGGACTTGGTATGGGGAAAACTGCATTTACACGAGGAATGGCAAAAGCCCTTTGTGTTGATGAAGAGGTGAGCAGTCCGACTTTTGCTATCGTCAATGATTATGGCGGAAATCCTCCTTTGTATCATTTTGATATGTATAGAGTAGAGAGCTGGGATGACCTTTATTCGAGTGGTTTTTTTGATTTTTATGAGGCCGGTGGAATTCTCTCTGTTGAATGGGCAGAAAATATTGAAAATGCACTTCCTGAAAATACTGTAAGAGTTACAATTCAGCGTGGTGAAAGTGATAATCAACGTATAATCACAATTGACGGAGGCGTAGAAATATGAAAATCTTATCACTTGATTCTTCATCAGTTACGGCTTCCGTTGCAATAACTGAAAATGGTAATATTTTATCAGAAAAGTTTATTAATAACGGTCTTACACATAGTCAGACATTAATGCCCATGGTTGAAGAAGTGCTGAATGAAAGTGGCATTTCAATTAAAGAAATTGACTTGTTTGCCATTACAAACGGACCCGGTTCATTTACAGGTGTTCGTATCGGCATTTCCGCAGTCAAGGGTATAGCAGATGCATTAAATAAAAAATGCTTTGCAGTTTCAACACTCGAAGCTATCGCAGAACCACTTAAAAATCAGGATGTTATTGCTTGTGCAGTAATGGATGCAAGATGTAATCAGGTTTATACAGCTTCATTCAATCTTGGTAATCGACTTTGTGAGGATAAAGCAGTTTTAATCGACGAGCTTGGTAATGAATTGAAGCAATACGATAAAAAAATTGTTTTTATTGGTGATGGCTCAGTTTTATGTTATGAGAAACTTCACGAAATTATCCAGAATTGTGAAATTTCAGCTGAAAATATCCGATATATTCACGGTTCAAGTGTAGGTTTCTTGGCAGAAGATAAAATAAATAATGATGAAGAACCATTAGATTCAGCAAATCTTGTTCCTTTCTACCTTAGATTACCTCAGGCGGAAAGAGAATTAAATAATAAAAAAGCATTGAAAAAGGAGATATAAATATGATAGCTTTAGGTGCAGACCATGGTGGATTTGAATTAAAAGAGGCAATTAAAAAGCATCTTGATGAAAAAGGTGTTGAATACATCGATTGCGGTACATATTCAGCAGAGTCAATTGACTATGCTCCGATTGCAAAAACAACTTGTGAAAAGGTGACTAGTGGAGAATGTGAAAGAGCAATTCTCTGTTGTGGAACAGGTATCGGCATTTCAATGGCAGCAAATAAGGTTAAGGGTATCCGTGCTGCTTGTTGTTCAGATTATTTTAGTGCAAAGCTGACCCGAATGCATAACGATGCAAATGCACTCTGTATGGGTGGACGTGTTGTAGGTGTAGGTCTTGCTTTGGAACTCGTTGACATCTTCCTTGAGACAGAATTTGAAGGTGGCAGACATCAGAGAAGAATTGACCAGATTATGGAGATAGAAAATTCATAAAAAAACTTGTAAATTGTAAATTATAGGTATATAATTATTTTTGAAGAAAAATTCCAATAAAATTGGGGGATAATAAAAATGGGAAATATTATAATTACTAATCATCCGCTTATTCAGCACAAGCTTACTCTTTTAAGAGATAAGAATACAGGCTCAAAGGAATTCAGAGCACTTGTTTCTGAAATCGCGACTCTTATGTGTTATGAAGCAACTCGCGACCTTCCACTCGTTGAGGTTGAGGTTGAGACTCCTGTTGCTATTGCAAAAACAAAGGTTATTTCAGGTAAAACACTTGCATTTGTTCCAATTCTTCGTGCTGGTACAGGTATGCTTGACGGTGTTCTTTCACTTGTTCCATCTGCAAAGGTTGGTCATATCGGTATGTACAGAGATGAAGAAACAGCACTTCCTGTTCCTTATTACTGCAAATTACCATCAGATATTGAAGAACGTGAAGTAATCGTTCTTGACCCAATGCTCGCAACTGGTGGTTCAGCAATCGACGCAATCAGTCAGATTAAGACATATAATCCAAAGTCAATTAAGTTTATGGGCATTATCGCAGCTCCTGAAGGAATGCAGGCTCTCGCTGACGCTCATCCTGACGTTGATATTTATTGTGCAGCACTTGATGAAAAACTCAACGAGCACAAATATATTGTTCCTGGTCTTGGTGACGCAGGTGACAGAATTTTCGGCACAAAATAAAAATTATATCATATAAAATGTAGGGGACGCTGACCACAGCGTCCCGTTTTCGTTTGTTGACAAAATAATTATTAAATGATATATTTGATTTAAAGTCAACTATTGGTAAAATTACTGGAGGCGTTGATTATGATTACAAATAAAATTAATAAGAATGTTTTGTTTACAATCGAATGTATCAGTATTGTACTTGGTGGTATTTCAACATTCGTTATAACTATATTTACAATCAGATTAGCTAAAGAAAAACAACAACATCACTTGACAAAGTTAATATCATTTATTCCGGTACTTGCACTTGTTTTTAGTGTATTTATTAATAACTTTCTTGGCAACACGCGTGCAAGTACAACAATTATTTTTTATGTTGCTTTTGCTATTGCGACATTTATTTTAATTTTGATACAACACCATCTTTTTAAAATAGATGGCGAAATAAATGCTGTATCTCACTCTAAAACAAAAAAAATAAAATCAAAACCAAAAACAAAAATACTTGTTGGCTATAGCTGTTTATTGGTAATATCATTAATTATTATAGTAGTGTCGCTTTGTATAGGAAAGTCACTAGAAATAGAAGATACGAATGGTCCGGAAAATTTTGCATTAGAAACCATTAGTGATGATAAATTGAGAAATTTGGAAGTATCCTATACCGCAAAAAGAGAAGAACATGGTCAATATGGTGAAAGACGTGATTCTTCTACATATGGGATAGCAGATTTTGATGAAGTGTATTATAAAGCAGAAAGTGCATCAGGTGTTAAAGTATTACAAGCAACTAAATCGTTGAGTGATACCTTGAATCTTAGTATAAAAAATAGTGTTGAATCAGGTAATTGCAAGATTGTTGTAGTTGTTGAAGACGAAATTTATAAAGAGATAGAATTGAATTCTGAGATAAATTTAACTATTGAAAATGTATTAAATAAAGAGATTTTTGTTGTATTTGGAAGCGAAAGTGCAAATGTGGAAATAGAAATATTGCGAGAATTTGAAAATGCACAGAATAAGACAGAGGACGGTTCTGTGTCTTGATAAAAAAGCATAAATAAAGCAAAAAAGGCAGTCATTTGACTGCCTTAATTTTTTATCATTTTTTATAATATTACTTCCTGTGGCATGCCGCCATTTTCTCTTGATTTGTCTGCAAGATAAACACATAAATGACCTGCAACTGAATCAAAAATCGAAGTACACGCAAGACTTGGCTTTTCACCTCGTACAAATGAAACAAAGTCAGCGGAAAGTCTTTCGTCACCGCCGCCGTGACCACCGTAAGCACCGACCATATCACCGGTTACATTAAGGTCAACCTCTTCAACCTGTTTTTCGTCAGTAGTTGTAGGGTGTATCTTTGAAACGTAGAACTTTGATTCTTCAAAGTTACCGTAAATTTCACCTTTTGTACCAACAATATGAATTCTGCGAAGTGGTGTTGATGAGCCACCAACCATATTGTGAGTACCCGTTGCACCACTCGCGAAATTTACAAGAACTGATTGATGGTCAACGACATTATTATTTGATTTATAAATACATTTTCCGTAAGGTGAGTCACCTTTAAGAAGATTGATTTTATCCTCAATGGTTGGATTTTCAATATGCTCTAATTTGTCCCAAATATAGAATGCCCATCTTTCAGGCTGGTCAATGTAAAGTCGTTTTGCAGAATATCTGCACTCTTCAACTAACGGACAGTCAACAAGACAACGAGTACCTGCATTCTCAGGTGCGTTTTCAGGCTTGAACTGATATTTCCCTCCAAAACTTGAAATTGCAACAGGTTTTGTTTCACTCATAAGCCACATCATAATATCAATATCGTGACAACACTTTGCAAGAAGCATTGATGTGTGACATTCTTTGCTGTTGGCCCATTTACCACGGATATATGAAGTAGAAAGGTGGTGATAACTGACATGTTCAAGAGTCTGAATGTTGATAATATCACCGATTTCACCACTTACAATTCTTTCCTTGATTCCGTAATAGAATGGAGTATAACGAAGAACATGGCAAATCATAACCTTTGAGTTATTTTTTTTTGCACATTCAACTATTTCTCTCATTTCTTCTTCATTAGGTGCAAATGGTTTTTCCAAAAGCATATCATAACCGGCATCAAGAAGGGGAATAGAAGTTTCTAAATGCTGGTGGTCCATAGTACCATTGATAATTGTATCTGCAAGTTTTCCTTTTTTGGCTAATTCTTGTGCAGTTTCAAAGCACATATCTTCAGAAAATCCGAACTTTTTCATGCACATTTCTCGTCTTACAGGATTTGGGTCAGCAACACCCACAATCTTCATAAGCTCAGGGTTGGTGATTGCAA
Source organism: Candidatus Fimenecus sp. (assembly GCA_045533355.1). Classification (GTDB taxonomy): domain Bacteria; phylum Bacillota; class Clostridia; order Oscillospirales; family Acutalibacteraceae; genus Fimenecus. The sequence continues at coordinate 6,151 of JAZSHP010000012.1, read as the reverse complement.
GTTCAGCATAAATTAAAGCTCTATGACCTGCACCAACAATAATTGCAGTAATTGGTTTTGACATAATACCATATCTCCTTTGTGGAGTTTATTTCATCAAAAGAATTATACCATATTACAACAAAAAGTAAAGTGTAAACTCAAACTGAAAAATCATCAAATTATAATTTATCAGGATGTTGAGGTTGTGATTTTTGGCTCCCTCTGACGAGGGAGCTGTCTGCGAAGCAGACTGAGGGAGAGATAAGTGACAGAAAAAATGACTACCCCTCAGTCATTTTTGACAAAATGACAGCTCCCCTGACAAGGGGAGCCTGTTTTGTGTAATATTCACTTTTGCAATCTTATTTCACAAGATTCATAACAGTAAGAACTGCACCTGCGTCGCCTTCAACTGTAACCTTGCCCTTGTTGTAAGCTTCAATAGGGTCAAGCTTACCGTCAACAAGCTTCATAAGGTTTGTTGGGTTAACTGTAACAATAGCGTGTCTGTCATAGTATTCATAAGGCTCAACATTAACATTGTGGTCTTTAACTTCAATATAGAAAATACCGTTTACATTTTTGCCTTCAAGGTTAATCTGTAAAGCAACAACGCCGTCAACAGAAGAAGCATCTGCATCCTGGAACTTAGCCTTAACCTTTGCTACTACCTGCTCGTATGTCATAGATTTCACTCCTTAAGTTTTTCTTTATTTTATCACAAACAGAAGTTCAATGCAAATTTGTTACTTTCCATAATTTATATCAAAACACCTGAAAACTCGGTCGTTTTTGGAAGAAATATCTTTATAATTTAAATAATTTACATAAAAAATTTATAAAAAAATCCCTTTGAATAGCAAACTCTACAAAATTAAAAAAAATTAAAAAATTTTATATTTTTAATGACAAAAAAGCTGTTTTGTAGTATAATCTAACTATTAATATGCAGAAGTCTGCAATTTGGAGGGAAAACTATGGCATTGGTAAGAAAAGAAGCTTATTTTAACTCATCAAACGGCATTAATAAAATCAGAACATTAATCTGGGAAGACGACGAATTAACACCTGTTGGTATCGTTCAATTGGCTCACGGTATGGCTGAGCATATCGCAAGATATGACGAGTTTGCACGTTTCCTTGCAACAAACGGTTTTGTTGTTTGCGGTAATGACCACTTAGGTCATGGTAAGAGTATTGATGACCGCTATCAGATTGGTTATATGGGCGATTATAACGGTGATAAACGTCTTGTTGACGATATGCATATCCTCACAAAGATTATGAAAAAAAGAAATCCGGATATCCCTTATTTCCTTTTTGGTCATTCAATGGGTTCATTCTGTACAAGAGTTTATGCTATGCATTTCGGTTACGAGCTTAACGGTATGGTTCTTTGTGGTACAGGTGATATGCCCGACATAATCAATGCGGGTGTTGATATTATTGATGCACTTGTCAGCAAGTATGGTCTTATGAGAAGAGTAGACAAAATGGCAGAGATTATGAACAAGGGCTTCTCAATGATGGGTACTGATAAGGAAAGCTCACTTGCATGGCTTTCTGTAAATGCTGAAAACAGACTCAACTATTCAAACGATGAACTTTGCGGTTTCACATATACTCTCGCAGGTTATCGTGATATTTATAATCTTATGCGTGAGGCTTGTGACTCTGACTGGGTATTCAGAATTCCAAAAGAATTACCTGTAATGATTATTTCAGGTGCCAATGACCCTGTTGGTATGAATGGTAAAGGTGTTTTAGCGGTTGCTGACAGCCTTGTTTCAGCAGAAATTGAACCTACAACAATTCTTTATCCGGGAATGAGACACGAAATTCTTAACGAAACAGACAGAGATGTTGTTTATAAGGATGTTCTCTCATTCTTACTCTCAATTTATATTAAGGAAGTATAATTTTGACAAATTTTGTTTCAAACGAGCAGATTGAATTACAAAAGAATATAGCAGATGATGTGAAGGAGCTTCTTTTACTTCGTCACGGGACAAGTCCAAAAGCATTTGTCCACACTTATGGTTGCCAGGGAAATGTTGCCGATAGTGAAAGAATAAAAGGACTTCTTACCTTAATGGGCTACGAAATGACCGAGGAAAAGGAAGAGGCTGACTTAATCCTTTACAACACCTGTGCAATCCGTGAACACGCTGAAGACAGAGTTTTCGGTAATGTTGGTGCAATCAAGAAATTAAAACAGTCAAATCCGAATCTTATTATTGCACTTTGCGGTTGTATGATGCAACAGGAGCATATCCGAGAAAAGCTTTATAAAAGCTATCCTTATGTTGATATTGTTTTTGGTACTCATAATCAATATATGATACCTGAAATTTTCAAGAAGTATCTTACAAGAGGAAAACGAGTTTTCTCAGATATGACAGAAACAAATCCTGTTGCGGAGGGTATTCCTGCTATTCGTGACAATTCTGCAAAGGCTTGGTTACCGATTATGTACGGTTGTGATAATTTCTGTACTTATTGTGTTGTGCCTTATGTCCGTGGCAGAGAAAGAAGCAGAAAATCAGCGGATATTATTGCAGAATTCAAGCAGATTGTTGCAGAAGGTTATAAGGATATCACCTTACTCGGTCAGAATGTCAACTCATACGGTAAGGGTCTTGAAGAAGATATAAATTTCTCAAAGCTTATCCGTATGCTCAATGATATTCCGGGTGATTTTACAATCCGTTTTATGACTTCACATCCAAAGGACTGTACAAAAGAGCTTATCGACACAATAGCAGAATGTGAAAAAGCATCAAAGCATATTCATCTTCCTGTGCAATCGGGCAATAACAGAGTTTTAAAGGAAATGAATCGTCGATATACCCGTGAAAAGTATCTTGAGCTTATAAATTATGCAAAGGAAAAAATTGAAGGATTATCCCTTACAAGTGATATAATTGTAGGATTCCCGGGCGAAACTTATGAGGAATTCTCTGACACCTTGTCACTTATAAAAGAAGTGGGATACACTTCACTTTTCACATTCATCTTCTCAAGCAGAAAGGGTACAAAGGCATCTCTTATGGATGACCCTGTACCTTATGAAGAAAAGAATAAATGGTTTAAAGAACTCTGCGATTTGCAGGAAAGCATTGCAGCAAATCACAGTGCAGAAATGAAAGGTAAAACCTACCGTGTACTCTGCGAGGGTGACAGCAAAACCCTTGACGGATATCTGGCAGGAAGAACCGATGGTAATGTTATTATTGAATTTCCATCTGACGACAAAAGTTTAGTTGGCAAATTCTGTCGTGTAAAAGTGACAGAACCATTGAACTGGCTCGTTCGTGGCGAACTCATTAAATAAAAAAATAAAGTAAAAATAAAGGAGCAAAAACAAAATGTCACTCGAAAAACTTACAAGAGAACTTGGTAAAGCAATTCAGCAGGATGAAAGATATCTTGCAATGCAGAAAGCTATTGAGGCTAACGAAAAGGACACAGCACTCAACGAACTTATGAGCAAAATCCAGCTTATTCAGGTTTCATACCAGCACGAAGCATCAAAGGAAGAACCTGATGAAGGCAAGATGAAGGCTTATGACGAAGAATTCCGTGGTGTATACACAGAAATCATGATGAATCCTAATATGCAGGCTTATGAAAAAGCAAGACAGGACATCGACGAACTCATGAACTACCTTACAGGTATTCTTGCTATGTGTGTTAACGGTGATGACCCTGACACATGCGACCCTAAAGCACATCAGTGTGGTGGCGACTGCTCAGGTTGTCACGGTGACTGTGGTCACGACCACTAATTATTTTATGAAATTGTGTTTTCCCTCCCTCTGATGAGGGAGGTGGAAACTCGTAAAGCGTCGACGTAGAGAGAGGAAACTCCCTCAAAAATCTATTTACTAAGAAGGAAGCAAAAATATGGCACTTTCACCAATGATGCAACAATATTTTCAAATAAAACAGAATTACGAAGACACCATATTAATGTTCCGTCTTGGTGACTTTTATGAAATGTTCTTTGATGATGCAAAAACAGCATCAAAAGAGCTTGAACTTGTGCTTACAGGTCGTGATTGTGGTGAGGAAGAGAGAGCACCTATGTGTGGTGTTCCGTTCCATAGTGCAGATGGCTATATCGCAAGACTTGTCGGGAAAGGATATAAAGTTGCAATCTGTGAGCAGATGGAAGACCCTTCTACTGCAAAGGGCATCGTTAAGCGTGATGTTATCCGAGTTATAACACCGGGTACTGTTATTGAAAGTTCAATGCTTGACGAGTCAAAGAACAACTATCTTGCTTCTGTTTGTGCATCAAACGGAAAAGTTGGTATGTGCTTTATCGATATTTCAACAGGCGAAGTCAATTTAACAGAATTTTCAGAAAATGTTGAACAAAGAGTTATTAATGAAATGGGAAGATATCTTCCAACCGAAATTATTCTTAACAAAGAGGTTGTTTCATTTAATTCTCTTTCTGATTTCATATCCAAAAAACTTGAAGCGTCTGTTGAGCTATTGATTGAGGAATTTGAGTTCGGGAATGCAGAAAACTTGTGTAAAGAGCATTTTTGTACTAATGATTTAGGCACAATTTCCCTTAATCAGCGTGAAACTGCAGTATGTGCATTGGGTGCAGCACTCTCTTATCTTCGCTCAACACAAAAACGTGACCTTGAGAATATTAAAAATGTGAATTTCTATACGGATGCGAAACTTATGAGCCTTGGTATTTCAGCAATCCGTAACCTTGAACTCCTTGAAACAATGCGTGACAGGGATAGAAAAGGTTCACTTCTCTGGGTACTTGATAAAACTAAAACTGCAATGGGTAAGCGAATGCTTCGTTCATTTATTGAACGCCCACTTTATGATTGCGTTGAGATTTCAAAACGCCTTAATGCAGTTGATGAGCTTTATAAAAATACAGAGCTTCTTGAGGGAGAAACAGAACTTTTAATAGGCGTTTATGATATGGAACGCCTTATGACAAGAGTTGTGTATAACACAGCAAATGCCAAAGAACTTTTGTCCCTTAAAACAACTCTTGAAAAGTTACCTGAATTAAAAGAAAACCTTAAAAATGCAAACTGTAATCTTCTTAAATCAATTTACGAAGAAATTGATGTTCTCGATGATGTTTGCTCACTTATTGAAGTTGCAATTAAAGATGATGCACCATTCTCAGTTCGTGAGGGTGGAATGATTAAAGACGGCTTTAATAAAGAACTCGACGAACTCCGTGATATTGTTAATGGTGGTAAAAGTGTTCTTGCAAAGCTTGAAGCCGACGAACAGGAAAAAACAGGTATCAAAAAGCTTAAAATCGGCTATAACAAGGTTTTTGGCTATTACTTTGAGGTGCTTAACTCATATAAGGAGTTAGTACCTGATACATATATTAGAAAACAGACACTTTCAAACTGTGAAAGATATATTACAGAAGAGCTCAAAACTCTTGAAACTCGTGTTCTTGGAGCACAGGAAAGAATTGTCGGTCTTGAATATGAAATTTTCAATTCTATCCGCAAGAAAATAGCAGGTGAGTATCTTCGTACACAGCGTACTGCCCATGCAGTAGCACTTCTTGATGTGCTTTGCTCATTTGCAACAGTTTCACTTAAAAATAACTATACAAGACCTGACATCAACGATAAAGGTATCGTAAGAATTTCCGAAGGCAGACATCCTGTTGTAGAAAGCTTACAGAAAAAGACAATGTTTGTGCCAAATGACACATTACTTGACTGTGAAGACAACCGAATGGCAGTAATCACAGGTCCTAATATGGCCGGTAAGTCAACGTATATGCGACAGATTGCAATTATTGTCCTTATGGCGCAGATGGGATGTTTTGTTCCTGCAAAGTCAGCGGATATCGGCATTGTTGACAGTATTTTCACCCGTGTTGGTGCGTCTGACGATTTGGCATCAGGACAGTCAACATTTATGGTTGAAATGAACGAGGTTTCCGAAATTCTCAAATATGCAACAAAGAACAGCCTTATTATCCTTGACGAAATCGGCCGTGGTACATCAACCTTTGATGGAATGAGTATTGCCCGTTCAGTTGTTGAGCATATTGCCGATAAAAAGCGTATCGGTGCAAAAACACTTTTCGCTACTCATTATCACGAACTTTCTGAACTTGAAGGCACAGTCAACGGTGTTAAAAACTATAATA
>JAZSHP010000134.1:0-9956 GCA_045533355.1 Candidatus Fimenecus sp. | reverse complement strand
TGGTGCTGTATGGAATGATATTTTGCAGCTCAACAGCATTTTTTTCAAGCTTTTCGGATATTTTATTCCATATACCATCTACCCATGCTTTGTCTATACTTGATAAATTCATATTTTTACTCCTATAACCAATTATTTATCTAATACAATTTGCTAAGTTTTTAAATATGCATAGAGTCGTAAAAGAAAGTTTCAAGAAGAATTCCTTCGGTGTCGTCTGAGCCAAACCAAAGAAGTTCTTCTTCAAGTTCACCAATTTCTGAAATTTCTCCACTGCAATATTCACGGATTTTTCTTTGAGCCGACCTGAGTCGCAAAAGCACACCGCCGATCCTGATTTCAAATTGTTCAAATCCAAGCGTTTTATTAGTTTCATGCCAAAGCTCATATAGAATGTCGTGATAATTTTCGCAAGCAGAATAAATAAAATTAATATTGTTTGAATATCTTAAAAGTAATTCTTTATTTTTTTCTTCGTATGCTTTTCGGATATTTATTCCTATATCGCATTTTTGTATTAATAATTCCAGTAAAGTTTTGTAATATGCAAATAGAGTTTCAAAACCTTTTTGCTCTTTTAAAGAGCATAGCTTTTCAAGTTTTTCTTCATATATTGATTTCAGGTTATAGCATGCATTGTTCTTATCAAACAATCCACATAATACATCCTGATACAACACCTGCTTTGAAACACAAAGTGCATCTCTCTGTTTGGCTTCCAAGCTGTCGAGATCAAGGGCATAGAATGAATCGGCATCATATCCTGTGCAGAGCTTAAAATTTTTATTAAGGATACTCATATCAACCGTATCGTTGTAGTTATATTCTGCAAATAGCTGAACTCCCGGAAGTATGGTATTAAAATTAACCTCTCCGCCGTCATCGTGCCATATAGTAACAAGAATATCTTTTATACCCTGTTCTTTGCAGGCAGACAATGCCGGAAAACTTGTGTCAAATGTCTTTTTAAATAAGGGGCCAAGACCTCTCCAAGTCCAAGCTCCGCCTGCAAAAAGAATTTTATCACTGAGTTTTTTATGATTTTTAAGCATTGTGTTATAAAAATCTTTATTTTCATGATAATAATCCCAATATACAAGAGAAATATCATCAGGAATTTTTTCTGGTAGCCAATCAGGAATTTGAGTGTTGAGGTCATAATAATCTCTTTTTTCAGAACCTATCTTAAAGAACATATCGCTCCACATCATAGGTTTGAAATCATACTTTTTACAAATTTCAAGAACTTTGTTGACATGCTCTGTCATAACTTCAAATCTGTCGTGATAACCGTGCTTATTAAGATACTGCCCAAGACCTACGCCCTCTGCTTCATCCATTCCGATATGTATTTTTTCGGTGTCACAAATCTCACGCCAGAACTTTATCATACTTTCAATAAAGCGGTAGGTTTTCTCTTCACCAATCATAAGGACATCTGCATCGTCCTTCATATCGTTGGCAAATTCCCATCTGAGTGCAGTTTTTAGATGACCTAATGTCTGAATACAAGGAATAAGCTCAATCCCAAGGGTCTTTGCGGCAGATGCAATCTCTTTGAGTTCAGCTTTTGTGTATCTTCCTCTCATATAACCGAAATACTTATAATCTTCAAGTTCATAAACATCTTCGGTGTAAAGCATAAATGTGTTCATACCCATCATTGCGATGCGACAAAGGAGTGTGATAACCGTTTCTTTTTTGGGAACTGCCTTTCTTGAACAATCAAGCATAACTCCGCACATATTAAATGAGGCTTTTGAGCGTACATCAATTTCATTATTACCATTTTCGATTAATCCTACGAGCATTGATATTGCTCTGAAAAATTCGCATTTTTGCCCGTATGTCAGCACATATTGTCCATCTTTGCCTTTAATCGAATAACCTTCACAAGCATTAATTACTTCAACACTAATACCATCATCCGAAATTACAAACCCACGAGTTACAGATGTTAATATTAAGCCTTCTTTAACATCTTCTAATCCGCTTCCATATATTTTTAAATTAATCATTAAGCATTCCTCCGGTACTTTTTTCCGAATTTGCATTTTCTATTCTTAAAACTCAATAATTACGGCATTGTATTTTTCTTTTATATTAACCAGCAAACCATCATCAGCAATATCAATAGATGCAATATCATTTAGTCCGTATATAATATTTGCAGAACTTGCTTTCACAGGAATTTTTATTTCATCCTCACCCGAATCCATTCTCCATACAGCTAAAAATGATTTCTTTTCGTGCTTATATCCAGCGCATAGCCAGCTATCATTAAAATCCGGTAAGCCCAATGGATAAAACGGTATCATTTCAGGAATATATTTTCGTATTTCCTTATATTTTTCAACACCTTTTATCACAAGAGATTTCTGTTCTTCGGATAAATTCATTACCTCTCCGCTTAAATGCATTCTGAGAAGCATGGAATTTATCATATTGATGGCTGTGATGTTATTGGTTTCATTGGCAACCGGATAAGACCAGATTGCCGCCTGTTCAGGAAGCACCGCAGTTGCTGAAACTGTAGCTATGGGAACCATATTAATGCAGCTTTCCTGATCGGTTACAGACTGAATTGAATGTTTTGACAGCATTGCATAATCGATTCTCATACCACCACTTGAACAGTTTTCAATTACTAATTCGGGGTATTTATTCATAATATCTTCAATCCAGCCAAGGTAAGCTCTGTTATGTTCTAAAAGTCCGTCACCAAAGCTATCGGCATTTAACTCTGTTCCGATACCCGCATCAATATTGTAGTCCATTTTTATGTATCCAACACCATATTCAGATACAACCCTATCTATAACAGATGTGGCATAATCCCGAACTCTTTCATTTCTGAAATCAAGCTGATAGCGGCCATGATCTATAACACGTTTTCCGTGACGCATAAAAAAGCAATCATCCGTAAACTTATCGAGTATGGGACTACTAATACCCATAACTTCAATTTCAAGCCAGATTCCCGGAATCATTCCTTTATTTCGTATGTAATCAAATACTTCTTTTATTCCGTTTTTGAATCTCCACTTACAAGGCTGCCACTCACCAACAGTTTCCCACCAGGTTCCGTCTGCATACCATCCGGCATCCATGCAATAATATTCGGCACCAAGTTCCGCCGCACAATCAATTACAGGTATTTCTTTTTCTGTTGTCGGATCTGCCCACAAGCAATTCATATATTCATTAAATATTACGGGCAGGCTTGAATCGGTTATGTTTTTGCGGACAATCTGTCTTCTGTATTTAGTCATTTCTGCAAGTGTGTCATCAAAATCAACACCTATAGCAATTGCTGCAGGAACACTTTCAAAATGCTCATTTGGCTGCAATTCTTTATACCAGTGATTTTCCGCCTCGTTTGGTCCGGATATTCTTAAATACATAAGGTCTTTAATGTCGCTTATTTCCCACTGCCATGAACCGTTATGCTCAATCTGCCACATGTGCATACAGTTTTCAACTTTGTTTTTTATTGCTCCCATTGGCAAATATTCTTTAGACGACCATGAGCCTGTGTTTGTTATGTTTATTCTCTTGGTGGAAAAATGACTTATTCTTTCAAAACCCAACTGTGATAAAGAATATTTTTTCCAGTTCAGCTCACGAACCCAGGAATTGTGCGGTATATATATTTCCAACTTTTCATTTGCCGTTTTTCCGTCTGTGTTGTCACACAATCCGGTAAAGGCAAAGGTTGATACATACTCCAAGCCTACAGTTTCTTTTGAAATGTTATAAACATCAGTCCACGATTTTACAACAGATATGTCATTATAAAACTGATAATTAATAACTACATTTATTTTGTCATTTTTCAAAATAAATTCCAGCTTGTTACCGAATTCATTTTTATAATATGAGTGATTTATGTATTTCAAAGTTTTTTCACAGCTTGTACCTGTGTGCTTGGCACCATGATGATCATCGGGGTTTTCACCTGCAAGATGTATTGCCAATGCCGAACATACATTGTATGCCTCGTCATTTTCTTTAAACTCTCTTTTTTTATTTGAACATGACAATAAAAGAAGCTGAGATTCTTTTGTGATTTCAAATAACATATTAATATTTTTTTCTTCAAAATTTAAAAACATTATTTTCACTCCAACTGTGTGATAATTTTATAATGATAACGATGCCATTTCTTCTTTGGTAAGCATAATATCTGCACCGCAAAAAGCTTCTTTTATCTGAGACAGATTATCAAAAAACATAATAGGTATAACATCTATTTCCTGATTTGTTAAATATGCAATTGAAACAGAAGCAACCGAAACTCCATGCTCATTAGCAATTTTGGCTACTCTTTGAGATAAAATATAATTTTCCTCAACATTGTAGTTATCGTCGGGACACTTATTTTCAGATATTAAAGAAAGTGTTCCCCTACCCATTGCCTGAAATGGTATTTCTGTTATACCACTGCATTTTATATAGTTGTATCGTTCATTATTAAAAGGTACAATGGTCGGGTCTTTATCCGGCTTGAATTTTGCCAGGGACCATCTGTCTGAGCTTACAATAAAGCCCTCTCTGTTGCACTTTTTAGCATACTCGTTTGCAAGCTTCAAACGCTCAAGCGACCAATTTGAGCAACCGATATTTCCAATAAAACCTTTGTCGATATTTTCAAATAGTGTATCCATAATATTCTCAACAGGAATGGAAACATCATCTCTGTGAAGATAGTATAATCCGATTGAATTTAAGCACAAATTTTCTAAACTCATTTGAATCTGTTCGTTTAGTTCCTCTCTTGAAAGGCGTGTTTTACCTGCAACCGAACCGGATAGCTTACCATGCCCTCCTTTGGTTGCAACAACAATTTCAGAATTCAAATTTCTGCTTTTTATCCATTTTCCGATTATTTTTTCGGATATACTTTTTGGAACACCTTCTATCCAGTCTGCATAAATATTTGATGTGTCAAGAAAATTTCCGCCATTTTCATAAAACATATCAAATCTTTCAAAACTATCTCTTTCATTCACTATGCTGCCTATGGTTGCTGTTCCCATACAAATTGGTGAAACATATAAATCAGATTTGCTAATCAGTTTTAAGTTCATTACATTTCCTCTCTCTTTGTTCCATCATCAAATACAATTGTAAAATCAGCTCTGTTTAGCTTTTCTAATGGAGTTAGAGTAATAGTGTATATTACCCTGTCTGTGCCTGCATGACTTTTTGTTATAATCCTTTCAACATCAGTTGTGTATTTCCCCTCTTCAAAAAGCATAGTCATACAGCTAATTTTAATCTTACCATCAACATATTCCGGTTTTGTTTCCGTAACAAATCTTTCCTGCCAGGATACATTTTCATCAAACTCATCCGACAGTAAAATCTTGTTTTCTTTTAATTCAAATATTCTTGTTAATTTATTTATTTCAACAGGATAGGCTTTTGCAAAGTCTATTTTCACTATGTTATTTTCAACACTCATATCACCGCAAAACTCTTTTCCGTATTTTTGCGGTGTTCCATTTATGATTGGTACATTGTGACCAAAAGACGACCTTTCAATGACCTTATCATAATTTTCTACTTTCAAACTATCTGCCGTATATAATGGTGTGCCCAAATCACACAACAACTGCTTGTTATTTGCAACAAGTGCAAACGATGCCACATCGTTATGATTGTGTTCTTCCATGTTGTGACCTGCTTTAATACCAATTGAATATGTATCATTTCTTGAAACAACACACCCAAAATTTTTATAATATGACATTTTATTTTTTGATGTTCCATTAGTATTGAATTCATACATCAAAAAATTTCTTAGAGCAACAGAAGTTTTGTAGCTGAATACCTCTGTTCCGTAAAAGGTGGGCAATTCATTATTTATATTTTTCTTAAGATAATTTATATACCAGACATTTGCAGATTGCTTAATGGCTGAATCAGCAAATGAATACCTGACATCACGACTCATATTCATATCTGCAATAAATCCGGCGGCTCTTTTTAGTTTTTCTATTTTGGTATTATCAATACGATGATACGTTGCATTTTTAAGGGAATCATTATAGATAAGATAATACATAAGACCAAATTGTAAGTATGTTAATCCCTCGCTTGATACTCCTTCATCATCAATACTCGAAAGATATAGCTCCATACATTTTTCAATTCTTGGCTTAACTTCCATATAAACATCAGGATTTTCATAAAGAAGTATTGTACCAACACAACCACCACACACAGCAGCCCAATTTGACCTATATTGTTCAAAAACAAAACTATTATTTCTGAACGACCGGACAATTCTTCTATCAAGCTCTGCAGTTATTCTTTCTACCAAAAGCGGGGAAAGGCGGTCATATAAAATATATTTAATTTCTGCCAAATATAAGCCTGTTTCAGCAGCAAACAAATCTATGTGACAAGGAGAATTTAATCTATCGGCAGGGAAGTGTATAGGAACACACCAAGTATATTCCTCTAATATGGCACAAATTATATCCTCTAATTTTGATATATTATCACTATCTTCAGGATATATAAGAGACATAAGTGTATAAACCGTAAGCATTTTACGACGTTCAATATATGGATCTTCAAAAATTTTTCTGTTGCCCGTTGTGATATTATCCATAAACAAGCTAAATTTTAATACAGGAATTTCTGACTCCTTTACCTCATCATATTTCTCTTTTAATACACTGCGAAGATGAGAAAAAGAATCATTATTCTTAATTTCTTCCCATCTTTTTTTATCTCTTAACCAGCTATTCATTTGAATTCTCCTCATCCACTATTGATTTTTAAAGCTGAATTATAACATTAAAATTGCAAATCCGCCTACAACGCTTCTGTTCTGGAATCCCTGATATGTGTAATACTCTGCCCATCTCCACTGCATACCGGTTTCGACATCATAATGGTCGGTAATCGGAACTCGTGTTTTGGTTTCATTTATCATATTCCAGACAGAATCAACTATTTTGTCACGGCTTTCACTTGATTCGCATAATGCGGCAGCCCACATAATCCAGTCATTTTTTGCAAACGGTCCTCTTGAATCGAGTGGTATGCCATATTTTTCAAGCTTGGTGATATAGAAATCAGTTTCAGTTTTATACACATCTTCAAAAAGACCAAAGCCAAAAATCTTATGCCAAACCATGTTGTATTTTATGCTCCATGTGTTTTCTGTATCAAAAGCTAATTTGTAGTGGTCGTTTTCTTTTGCGTTATCTATCCACCACAATGCAAATTCTTTAGCTTTTTCTTTATACATGTCAATGTCAAATAACTCTCCGCAGGCATACAATCCCACAATTGCTTTTACACTTAGATTGCAGTTTTTGTCAAGATGACCGTTGAAGTCGTCTGTGCACAACTGATTTTCAGGAATCTTTCCATGCTCTAAAAGATAATCTGCCCACTTTATAAGAATTTCTTTATTGCTGTAGGCGTAATCTTTATTGCCAATAGCATTACATACAGCATACACACAAATAAGCATATTTGCACATTCTTCAACAGGCATTTGTCTGCTTATTGTCCACTCGGGGTCATCCTTTTCATATCCGTATGCCTGTTTATTGAGTATCGGATAAATTCCAACATCGTGCGGTGCAAATTCAAAATTCCATAAATCCATATCTGCATATTCAAATATTGGTCTTAACATACCGATGACAAGTTCGGGATTTAATAATAAAAACAGAGGCATTGAAGGATATGTAATATCGACAGTTGCTGCACAACCATCAGAAAAGCATTCTTTACTGATAAAAATTAACCCCTTTTCATCAAAGCAAAGTTTGTGTGCTGCGACTGCCTGTCTGTAGGAAAGAGAAATAATATCTTCATACTTATCGCTTATTTTTCGTGCCATATTTTGGAGCTTATCATTAAAAATTTCACATTTTTCTTTTATTAAACCAAAGTTTTCAATGGCATCGGTACAAATATCATCAAATGTTTCACCGTCAATTTTATAATAAGCATCGAGCTGTTTGCCAAAATATTCAAGAGATTTAATATCATCATAGGCAATGGCAATTCTTCCGTAATTACCTTTTTTAACAACAGCCATTGCAGGGTTATCTGTATATACAGATAACACATCTCCGGCTTTAAATTTTTTCTCGCACTTTCCAAGCACAAATTCATTTCTTCCTGTAAAAGCATTGCAAAAATACGCATCTTTATCGAGCAAATGCAAATAGCCCCAATCAATACGAACATCATCGCCGCTTTTGTTTAAGAGATTTTGGATAGCATTTCCACAATAGATACCGTGCTTGCCTTCAAAGAGCATAACATTATCAAGATAATTATCAACACAAGCTTCGGAGGAAATATCAAAATAAACCTCTACATTTTCATTTGATTTAGTGTGAGCTTCGTATTCTATGTAGCCAACAGGTCTTGATAAAAGCTTCAAATCATCTGCAACCAAGGGATTTATGAATCTTACAACTAATTTAAGTTCGGTATTTTCAAATGTGTATGTTGTTATTGTAGGTTCAACTTTTACATCTGTTTGTTCTATAACATCAGGTTCACAATAATAGTATTCACGGTCTGCAAGCTTACCCATAAACCTCCAGGTTTTATTTTTGCATCGTACAATACCCGTAATTGCATTTTTTGCACCTGTCCAGTTTCGGGTTGGTTCATCATACAGGTTATCTGTAAATGACCATATTGAAAAATATGGGTCAAAAACAAGCAGCGGAACTGCAGGTGCTCTGAATTTATTCATCATATAGTTCTCCAATTTATTATATAATACAGAGGTGATTACAAATTGCAATCACCTCTTAAACTTAGCCTTTTACTGCACCAACTGTAACTCCACCAAGTATATACTTCTGGAAAACCGCAAATATTAAGAGTGAAGGAATACTTGCGAAAATAAGACCCATCATGTATATATTAACTGTTATTGAGTTATCGCCTTTTAACATAAATATTCTTGCAGGAGTTGTCATTTTAGCAGCATCTTTAATTGTTAAGTAAGGTGTGAAATAATCTGCCCATGTTCCACTCATTGCACCGATACAAATATATATAACTATCGGCGATGCTATTGGGAGCATAATTTTGGTAAAAATCTTAAAATTGCTGCATCCGTCAATTTTGGCAGCTTCAACAAGTGCTGTTGGTATTGCGTCAAAATTATTTTTAAAAAGAATAATGTTGAAGCTGTTTGCTGCAGCACTAAGTATCATTGGCCAATAGGTATCGAGTATGTTAATGTTGGTGGCAACATTCATTGAGTCATCAACGATAAATGGAAACGAAATGTATGACATATATGTTGGTACTGTTCTTATTTCTGCAGGCATCATCATTGTCCATATAACAAGCACAAATACAAGCCTTGTTCCCTTTACTCTGAGTTTGGATAAAACAAAACCTGCCATACCGCATATAAATATTTCTGCAACAATTTTGCATATGCCTACTACAATAGTGTTAATCATACTTCTGCCTAATCCCAAAGCAACCCACGCTTCCGAGATTCTGCTCCAGGCAATTGAAAGCGAAAAATCCTTGGGGAAAAAGGCTGTTGACGAATATATTTCCTGAGTGGATTTAAATGCGGTTAAAACCATCCATATTGCAGGAATAAGAGTTGTCATACATACAACTATAAGTATGCCAAAAAATATCCAGTAAAGAAGCTTTCCTTTAAATGACTTCAGGTCAGTTTCCATTATGATGCCCGGGCGCTTACCCTCAAAATTTTTCATAAAAGCTTTTCCTCCTTACTGATTTGACTCTACTTTTTTATTCAAATAGAAATAAAAGCAGGTTGCTATGATTAATATTGTAAATGTGATTGTTCCCAAAGCAAGTGCCTGACCTACTCTGCCCTGAACAAAACCGTATTGATAGAGCTGATAACCAACTGATGTAGAAGCACCGTTCGGACCGCCGCCGGTCATAACCATCGGCGCCTGCATAACCTG
>JAZSHP010000030.1:0-24287 GCA_045533355.1 Candidatus Fimenecus sp. | reverse complement strand
AGCTGCATCAGTAAGAACTCTTGTTGTTTCCTGGAATGATGCTGCTGACAAGAATGAATCTGTTGCAAGAGATGCCTTTGTGATACCGAGAAGAACCGGGGTGCATGTTGCAGGAACGAATGCTTCGCCTGTTTCTTCTGAACGACGCACAGCAAAAACATCTGATTGAGCAAATTCACGCTTATCTGTTGTTGCACCCGGAAGAAGGTCTGTTGTGCCTGCTTCAGCAACCTTAAGCTTTCTCATCATCTGACGAACAATAACTTCGATATGCTTATCGTTGATATCAACACCCTGGTTACGGTATGTTCTCTGAACTTCCTTGATAAGGTAGTCATGAACAGCGTCAACACCACTGATTGCAAGAATATCGTTTGGATTTGGTGAACCATCTGTAAGGGCTGTACCCTTCTTGATAAAGATTGGGTTACCATTTTCGTCTGTTTCTGAATTGAATCTCTTATGGAAACCATAAGGAATCATATATGAGCGTTCATCACCATTTTCGTGGTCAGTAATAACGATATGTTCATTACCCTTGATTTCACGGAATGAAAGGATACCGTCAATTTCTGAAAGGATTGCAAGAACCTTTGGTTTTCTTGCTTCAAACAATTCTTCAACACGAGGAAGACCCTGTGTGATATCCTGTCCTGTAGCAACACCACCGGTATGGAAAGTTCTCATTGTAAGCTGTGTACCAGGTTCACCGATTGACTGAGCAGCGATAATACCAACTGCTTCACCAACAGTAACCGGGTCACCTGTTGCAAGGTTTGCACCATAACACTTGATACATACACCATGGTCTGCATCACAAGTAAGGAGTGAACGAATCTTGATTCTACGGTCAGCAGGATTTTCTCTTGCATTAACCATATCAGCAACTACCTGAGCTTTTTCTTCTGTAATCATTTCATCCTTTGATGCAACAAGATTACCATCTGCATCATAGAAATCTTCAAGAAGGAATCTGCCAGTAAGTCTTTCGCTGAGTTTTTCAATCATTTCCTTGCCATCTGTAATATCGTAAACCTCAATACCATCCTTACAATGACAGTCTTCCTGATGGATAATAACTTCCTGTGAAACGTCAACAAGACGACGAGTAAGGTAACCAGAGTCAGCTGTACGAAGAGCTGTATCGGCAAGACCTTTACGAGCACCACGAGAAGAAATGAAGTATTCGAGAACGTTAAGACCTTCACGATAGTTAGCACGAATCGGAACTTCGATTGTTTTACCTGCAGTATTGGCAATAAGACCACGCATACCAGCAAGCTGACGAAGCTGAGCCTTAGAACCACGGGCACCTGAATCAACCATCATATAGATTGGGTTTGTTTCACCAAGACCCTCAAGGATACCTGAAGAAACATTATTTGTTGTATCTTCCCAAACCTTGATAACAGCTCTTGAACGTTCCTCGGAGCTATAAAGACCCATGTTGTAGTAATCATTGATTACATCAACTCTTGCTTCAGCGTCTGCAAGAAGTCCCTTCTTAGATTCAGGAATCTTAGCATCACAAACAGCAACTGTAATACCACTCTTTGTTGAGTACTTAAGACCCTGAGCCTTAATCTTATCAAGCATATCAGCAGCAATTGTTACGCCGTGAACCTTGATACATTTATCAATAATCTTTCCAAGACCGCCCTTCTTAACAAGGAAGTCAACTTCAAGTGCGAATGCATTTGCAGGGTCAGTTCTGTCAACAAAACCTAAATCCTGTGGAATAGGATTATTGAAAATCACACGACCAAGAGTTGTTTCGAGGAGAGTTGTTACCATTTCACCCTGAACTTCCTTAGTCATACGAATCTTAATTTTTGCATGAAGTGTAATATCACCTTCATCATAAGCCATAACAGCTTCATTTACATCACGGAAAACTTTACCTTCGCCCGGTTCGCCTTCCTTAATCATTGTAAGGTAGTAAGAACCAAGAATCATATCCTGTGTTGGAACTGCAACAGGTTTACCGTCTGATGGCTTGAGAAGGTTGTTAGCAGCAAGCATAAGAAGTCTTGCTTCAGCCTGTGCTTCTGCTGAAAGAGGTACGTGAACAGCCATCTGGTCACCGTCAAAGTCGGCGTTGAAAGCTGTACATACAAGAGGATGAAGCTTAATAGCTCTACCTTCAACAAGGACAGGTTCGAAAGCCTGAATACCAAGTCTGTGAAGTGTAGGAGCACGGTTAAGCATTACTGGATGGTCCTTGATAACCTCTTCAAGTGCATCCCAAACTTCTGTAGTAGCACGTTCAACCATCTTCTTTGCAGATTTAATGTTATTTGTAACGCCCTTTTCGTTAAGACGTTTCATAACGAATGGCTTAAAGAGTTCAAGTGCCATTTCCTTAGGCAAACCACACTGGTAAAGCTTGAGTTCAGGACCAACAACGATAACTGAACGACCTGAATAGTCAACACGCTTACCGAGAAGGTTCTGACGGAAACGTCCCTGCTTACCCTTAAGCATATCTGAAAGAGATTTTAAAGCTCTGTTGTTAGGACCCGTAACAGGTCTGCCACGACGACCATTGTCGATAAGTGCGTCAACAGCTTCCTGAAGCATTCTCTTTTCGTTACGAACAATAATGTCAGGAGCATTGAGTTCTAAAAGTCTTGCAAGACGATTGTTTCTGTTGATAACTCTTCTGTAAAGGTCATTAAGGTCTGATGTCGCAAAACGACCACCGTCAAGCTGAACCATAGGACGGATATCAGGTGGAATAACAGGAATTACGTCCATAATCATCCATTCAGGACGGTTACCTGACTGCTTGAATGCTTCTGCTACTTCAAGACGTTTCAAGATTCTTGTTCTCTTCTGACCTGATGCATCACGAAGCTCGTCACGGAGTTCGTTACAGAGTGCTTCAACATCAACTTCTGCTAAAAGCTCTTTAATAGCTTCTGCACCCATTGCTGCCTTAAACTCATCATCATATTTTTCTACATAATCAGCGTATTCTTTTTCTGTAAGAATCTGATTTTTAACAAGTTCTGTATCACCCGGGTCTGTAACAATATACTTTGCAAAGTAAAGTACTTTTTCAAGGTCACGAGGTGATATATCAAGGATAAGACCCATTCTTGACGGGATACCCTTGAAGTACCAGATATGTGAAACAGGAGAAACGAGTTCAATGTGACCCATTCTCTCACGACGAACTTCTTTTTTAGTAACTTCAACGCCGCAGCGTTCACAAATCTTGCCCTTAAAATGGTTTTTCTTATACTTACCACAATGACATTCAAGGTCCTTCTGAGGTCCAAAAATTCTTTCGCAGTAAAGACCATCTTTTTCAGGCTTTAAGGTACGATAGTTTATTGTTTCAGGCTTTTTAACCTCACCATAAGACCATTCTCTTATCTGGTCAGGAGAGGCAAGACCGATTTTTATTGCTTCAAATGGTTTCTTTTCCATTAAATGTAGCCCTTCTTCCTTTTAATCTATATAAATAGGTTAAATCAATCAATAATTCTCTTCGTCATCCATTGAATCAAAGTCATCGTCAAAATCGAAGCCCTGTTCTCTATAGAAATCAGAGTCATCGTCTTCATCAACTTCAGCGCCATCCTCACTATCGAGAACGAAACCGTTATCATAAGTTGCATCATTGACTGTTTCAAATTCAATGTCAGGGTCTGACTGAGGAATTACATCGTAATCGTCGTTATCAAAACCGTTCTTAATGTCAATTTCCTCACCGTCTTCATCAAGCACACGAACATCAAGAGCAAGAGCCTGAAGTTCTTTGATGAGAACCTTGAATGATTCAGGAACACCAGGTTTAGGGATATTAAGACCCTTAACGATAGCCTCATATGTTTTACGACGTCCTGTAAGGTCGTCAGATTTAACTGTAAGAATTTCCTGAAGTGTGTATGCTGCACCATAAGCTTCAAGAGCCCAAACTTCCATTTCACCGAAACGCTGACCACCGAACTGTGCTTTACCACCAAGTGGCTGCTGTGTAACGAGAGCGTATGGACCGATTGAACGAGCGTGAATCTTATCGTCAACAAGGTGATGGAGCTTAAGGTAGTACATAACACCTACTGTGACAGGGTTATCAAATTTCTGACCTGTACGTCCGTCAGTAAGGATTGACTTACCATCTTCACGATAACCTGCTTCTTTAAGAGCTTCACGGATATCAGCTTCGTGAGCACCATCAAAAACAGGAGTAGCAATCTTCTGGCCAAGTTTTCTGTATGCAAAACCGAGATGCACTTCAAGAACCTGACCGATATTCATACGAGAAGGAACACCCAATGGGTTAAGAACGATATCAAGTGGAGTACCGTCATCAAGGAATGGCATATCTTCCTGTGGAAGAATACGGGACACACCTCCCTTGTTACCATGACGACCAGCCATCTTGTCACCAACAGAGAGCTTTCTCTTCTGTGCAATATAGCAACGTACAATCTTATTAACACCAGGACTTAATTCGTCACTGTTTTCTCTTGTAAACACTTCAACGTCAACAACGATACCATATTCACCGTGAGGAACACGAAGTGAAGTATCACGAACCTCCTTAGCCTTTTCACCAAAGATAGCGCGAAGAATTCTTTCTTCAGCTGTTGTAACGTCTGTTTCACCCTTAGGTGTAACCTTACCAACAAGGATATCACCTGAATGAACCTCAGCACCAACACGGATAATACCGTTTTCGTCAAGGTCTTTAAGAGCATCCTCACCTACGTTTGGAATATCTCTTGTAATATCTTCAGCACCAAGCTTTGTTTCTCGTGCTTCGATTTCATATTCTTCAATATGAACTGATGTATAAACGTCTTCTCTTACGAGCTTTTCGTTAATGAGAACCGCGTCTTCGTAGTTATAACCTTCCCAAGTCATAAAGCCGATAAGGGCATTCTTACCAAGGGAGATTTCACCGTTTGATGTAGCAGGACCGTCAGCGATAACTTCACCTGCTTCAATTTCCTGACCGATTGATACGATTGGACGCTGGTTGATACATGTACCCTGGTTAGAACGCATGAACTTGATAAGCTCATAAGTATCAACTTCACCATCAGCAGTTGTGATAGCAATAGTCTTTGCATCCATCTGAGTAACTGTACCTGCACGTTTCGCAAGAACAACTGTACCTGAGTCAACAGCTGCCTTGTATTCCATACCAGTACCAACGATTGGAGATTCTGTTCTGAGAAGTGGAACAGCCTGACGCTGCATGTTAGAACCCATCAAAGCACGGTTAGCGTCGTCGTTTTCAAGGAATGGAATCATTGCAGTAGCAACAGAAACGAGCATTCTTGGAGAAACGTCCATATAGTCAGCTTCTGTAGTAGCTACTTCAAGGAAGTTTTCTCTGTGACGAGCAGTAAGCTTTGCATTGATGAATTTGCCGTTTTCGTCGAGTGGTTCGTTAGCCTGAGCAACAACGTAGTTATCCTCAACGTCAGCAGTCATATATTCAACTTCATTAAGAACTGTACCTGTTTCTTTGTCGATTCTTCTGAAAGGAGCTTCGATGAAACCATACTTATTAATTCTTGAGAATGTTGCAAGGTATGAGATAAGACCGATGTTAGGTCCTTCTGGAGTTTCGATAGGACACATTCTACCATAATGTGAATAGTGTACGTCTCGAACTTCGAAACCTGCACGGTCACGAGAAAGACCACCAGGACCAAGTGCTGAAAGTCTTCTCTTATGTGTAAGCTCTGCAAGTGGGTTTGTCTGGTCCATGAACTGAGAAAGTGGAGATGAACCAAAGAATTCTTTAATAGCTGCCATAACAGGACGGATGTTGATAAGAGCAACAGGAGTTACTTTATCCGGTTCCTGACCCTGAAGAGTCATTCGCTCTTTTACAACTCTTTCCATTCTTGCAAAACCGATTCTGAACTGATTCTGAAGAAGTTCACCAACTGAACGGATACGACGGTTACCAAGGTGGTCGATATCATCAGTAACACCGATACCTGATGCCAATCCGTTAAGGTAGTTAACTGTTGCGAAAATATCTTCAACAGTAATGTGCTTTGGAATAAGGTCATCAGCGCGAAGAGCCATTTCTTCTTTAAGTGCTTCCTTATCATCACCACATTTGTCGAGTACTTCCATAAGAACTTTGAAGTTTACTTTCTCGTTGATAGCAATTTCTTCAAGTTCGTCTTCTGTAAACATAGGAACATATTCCTGGATGTCAACCATACCATTTGAGAATACCTTCACTTCCTTGCCGTCAACGTCAAGGATTACAGTATCAACACCTTCCTGCTCAATTCTGTAAGCAAGTTCGCTGCTGATAACATCACCCGGCTCAGCCATAATTTCACCAGTAAGCTGGCTGATAACAGGTTCTTTAACTACCTTGTCTTCAATACGTGACGCAACGCCAAGTTTCTTGTTGTACTTATATCTTCCTACTCGTGATAAGTCATATCTGTGAGCATCAAAGAAAAGACCGTTAAGGTGAGCCTGAGCAGTTTCAAGTGCAGGTGGTTCACCCGGACGAAGCTTCTTATATACTTCGATAAGAGCCTGTTCAGTATTAACAGTTGTATCCTTTTCAAGAGTTGCTTCAATTCTGTCGTCATAACCGAAGAATTCACGGATATCGTCATTAGAACTAAGACCTAATGCACGGATAAATGTTGTAATATAAATTTTTCTGTTCTTATCTATTCTTACATAGAAAAGGTCATTCAGCTCTGACTCATATTTACGCCAAGCACCAAGGTTAGGGATAACAGTAGTTGTATAAAGCTCTTTACCTGTCTTATCATGAGTCATTCCGTAATACACACTTGGAGAACGAACAAGCTGTGAAATAATAACACGCTCTGCACCGTTAATCACAAATGTACCACTGTCTGTCATCAGTGGGAAATCGCCCATATAAACTTCATTTTCCTTGACCTCGCCTGTTTCCTTATTAAAAAGACGAGCTGTAACTCTGAGAGGTGCAGCATAAGTCGCATCTCTTTCTTTACATTCCTTGACAGTGTACTTAGGTTTATCGTCCATACGATAATCAACAAAAGTCAATTCGAGATTTCCTGTGTAATCGGTAATGGCATCGATATCACGGAACACCTCTTTAAGACCTGTTTCAAGGAACCACTTGTATGAATTTTTCTGCACCTCGATAAGATTAGGCATCTGCATAACCTCATTGATTTTTGAGAAACTCATACGGGTGTTTCTGCCAAGTTTTACTTCTTTGACATTTACCATAGGGCTTATCACTCTCCGTTCATTTTTTTATTCCTGAGCCTTACATCTATATACATAGTATATAAGACGTGGAGATTACTAAATTAAAGTTGTTTTACGCCTTGATTTTCGTGAGCATTTGTGGTAAAATTCTTTTTACAAAAATTGCTCCAGCGTATACAATTCCATTTTAATAGCAGTTTAATATTATAAACAAGTCAAGTCAATATGTCAATACCTATTTGGGAATTTTGAAAAATTTTTATTGTAAGATTTTAAGGATGTTTTTATGAAGGATTATAGCAAGTTAACTTTAATGGCAAAAGCTGTTACCATATTTAAAAATGTTACAACTGATTCGTGTATTTCTGCACTTATCAGATTACTTGAATGTGACAAGTCAGATGAAAATGCTTTTTTATCTTTTTATTCTGATTTCGTTTCTGCACTTTACGAAAAAACAGATGATTTGACCGAGTATGTAAATTATCTTTTACAAAACGATGAAAACATATATATAAGACAATCTGCAAAAGGACAAGCCTCTCCCCTTTTGGAAAAATCACTGCAGAATGAACTGGATTTTTTTGAGAAGCTGTCACAACTCAAATGTAAAGATATAACAGATGCATATAGCATTGATATTTACCTTCCTGAATGGAAAAATGGTAACCTTTCCGTTAAAGAAGAATTTATCAAAAAGATTTCATCAATTAAAACAACCGGATATGGTATTTATGCAACACATAGAATGTTCTTGTATAAGGATAATGAAATCATACCTGTTAAATATCCTGACCCACAGCGTCTTTCACAGATGAGCGGATATGAGCTTGAAAGACAAAAGGTCATTGATAACACAATGGCATTGATTCAGGGTAAGCCTTGTAACAATGTTCTTCTTTATGGTGATGCAGGTAGTGGTAAGAGCAGTACAATCAAGGCTATTGTTAATGAATACTGGGAAATGGGACTCCGTCTTATTGAGATTAAGAAAAATCAGTTGTACTCATTACCTGATGTAATCGAAAAGCTTGCTGACAATCCGTTAAAATTCATTATTTTTATTGACGATTTGAGTTTTTCAACAAATGACAGTGATTTTGGTGCATTAAAGGCTATTCTTGAAGGTGGCGTTGCAGGTAAAACAGACAACCTTGCAATTTATGCCACAAGCAACAGAAGGAATCTTGTTAAAGAGAATTTCAGTGACAGAAACGGTGACGATATTCACCTTCAGGATACAATTCAGGAGGTTATGAGTCTTTCTGCAAGATTCGGTCTTAAAATTACTTTTTCAAAACCTAATAAAGATTTATATTTATCTATTGTGGAAAATCTTGCTATGCAGTATAATATAAGTATTGCAAAAGATGAATTGGCAATTCAGGCTGAGGCCTTTGCACTCCGTAACGGCGGCAGAAGTCCAAGGACAGCAAAACAATTCATTGAATATTTAGCATCAAGAAGTGAATAACCTTGTTGGAGGTAAAATATGAGAAACTATACTTATGATTGGGAAAATCCCGCAATCATCCAAAAGAATAAGGAAGACGGACATGTAATCGCCTTTTCTTATGACAATGAAGCAGATGCACTCGACAGAGTTGCTCCTGCTGCAAAAATGACTCTTAACGGCACATGGAAATTCCATTGGCAAAGAGGTCTTAACAATTGTCCGACAGATTTTTATAAGGACAGTTTTGATATGTCTTTCTGGCGAGACATTACTGTTCCGTCAGTTTGGCAGATTGGTCAGGATACTGAAAGTTATCCTTACTACTACGCTTCTACATACTGTCGTGCAATCAGCAGAAGCAAGAACAAGATTCCGTCAATTGACCACGATATGCAGGAAATCGGTATTTATGTAAGAGATTTCGATATGCCTGAAAATTTTGACGGTCAGGAAATCTTTATGCACTTTGGTGCTGCAAAGTCAGCTATTGAGGTTTATCTTAACGGTGAATTTGTTGGTTATTCACAGGGTTCAATGACTCCTCACGAATTCAACATCACAAAGTTTGCTCGTAAAGGCTCAAACAGAGTTGCTGTTAAGGTTTATCGTTTCTCTGACGGTGCATATCTTGAAAATCAGGATATGTGGCTTCTTTGCGGTCTTTACAGAGAGGTTTATGTGTTTGCTGAACCTAAAAAATGTGTTCGTGATTTCTTCATCACAACTGACCTTGATGCTGATTACAAAGACAGTAACACAAATCTTGAAATTAAAGTAGTTGACTATGCAGGTAACGGCTCTGCAACTGTTAAGGCAGAAATTATTGACGGAGATAAGAGAATTACTCTCGGTGAAGCAGAATTCAATGGCTCTGCAACTCTCAATTTCAATAAGCTTATCGAAAATCCAAAGAAATGGTCTGCTGAAAGTCCATATCTTTATAAATTACTTATCAGTATTACTGCTGACGGCAAAACAACATATAAATGTATCCGTTTTGGTTTCAAGAAGGTTGAAATCATCGGTGACAGATTCCTTTTTAACGGTAAGCCACTGTTAATTCGTGGTGTTAACCGTCACGACTTTGACCCTGATAACGGTTGGGCAGTTCCTACTGAAAGATACCATCAGGATTTAAACTTTATGAAGAATGCGAATATCAACTCAATTCGTACTTCTCATTATCCTGATGACCCATATTTCTATGAACTCTGTGACGAATACGGGTTCTATGTTATGGACGAATGCGACCTTGAAACTCACGGTGTACGTCGTAAGGGTGTTCCGGGTGACAACCCAATGTGGACAGATGCAGTTGTTGACAGAATGGAAAGAATGGTTCTTCGTGACAGAAACCACGCTTGTGTATTTATGTGGTCACTTGGTAACGAAGCCGGCGACGGAAGCAACTTTATGGAAATGAAGAAAGCTGCACTTAAGCTTGACTCAACTCGTCAGTTCCATTATGAAGGTGACTTTACATTTACAAAGAGTGATGTTATCTCAAGAATGTATCCTGTTGAATCAGTTATGAAGAAGCTCTGCAATAAAGAGCCTATTGAAATCACTCTTTATGACAATATTGCAAACGCACTTGCTGCTGACTCAAAGCCAATCAAGAAAGAAGATTATTGCAGACCTGTTATGCTTTGTGAATATGCTCATGCTATGGAAAACAGCCTTGGTAATTTCCAGGAATATATGGATGACTTTGAGGCTTATGACCATATGTGTGGCGGATATATCTGGGACTTTGTTGACCAGGCTATCCGCAAAAAGACAGAAAATGGTGACCAATGGCTTTACGGTACAGACTTTGAACAATATGAACCGGGCAGATATACTCACCTTCCAAACACAACTGCTATGACAGGCTCAAATACATATTTCAATGCTAACGGTATTATCACAGCTGACAGAAAGCCTCACCCATCATATTTTGAGGTTAAGAAGGTTTACTGTGAAATCAAGGTTAAAGAAAAAGATTTGTCAAAGGGTGAATTCACTCTCATCAACAAGAAGCTCTTTACCGACCTTTCCGACATTGAGTTTAAGTGGAGCTTGCAGGCAGAGGGTGTAGAAGTACAGAGTGGCGTTGTTGACATTAACTGTGCTCCACAGTCACAGGTTGACTTTACAATTCCTTATGACCTCACTACTCTTCCTGAAAAGGAATGCGTTCTTATCGTTTCATTCCTCAACAAGACTGCAAAGCCTTGGTGTGAAGCAGGATATGAACAGAGCTTTGACCAGTTTGTTGTTAAAGAAGCAAAATCAGAAACAAAAGCATACAGTGGTAATGTTACTTATGTTAAGAACAACAATGCTATTTTCGTTAATGGTGAAGGCTTCTCACTTAAAATTGATGGTGGTAAAATCACATCACTTAAATATGATGGTAAGGAATACTTAAAATCTGCAGTAGCACCTAACTATTTCAGAGCTCTTACAGATAACGATTTCTCAAATCTTAACTTCATTCCTTTCCTTCTTCCATTCACACCATATCTTAACTGGCAGAGAGCAACAAAAAATGCAAAGGGCGCTCTTAAGAGCGTTACAAAGAACGGTAATGGTCAGGTTGTTATTAATATTGATTGGAACGTTCAGTTCTTCTCAGGTGTAACATCAACATTTGTAGTAAATGCTGACGGTAGTGTTGAAGTTACTCATACAGGTACTCCAAAGGGTATGAACCTTACTCGTTTCGGCACAATGATGGGACTTCTTCGTGAATTTGACCAGGTTAAATGGTATGGTCGCGGTCCACAGGAAACATATTTTGACCGTAAGACTGGCGGTAAGATTACTCTCCACGAAAAGAGTGTTGCTGACCTTGAGCATCACTATATGCGACCACAGGAAAATGGTAACCGTACTGATGTAAGATGGGTTGAAATCAGAAACAAGGATAATATTGGTCTTCGTTTCGAGGCTATGGGCGAAACACCAATTTGTTTCAGTGCATGGCATTATACTCAGGACCAGTTACACCTTGCAAAACATATCCACGAATTACCACACTATGATATTACAACATTCAATGTTGACTTAAATCAGATTGGTGTTGGTGGTGATATGCCGGGTGACGCACAGGTTCGTGAAAAGTACCAGATGAAACCAAATAAGGAATACACATACACATTCCGAATTTCACCAATTAAATAAGATTTAAGCATAAATAAAACGGGCAGATTAACCATCTGTCCGTTTTGCTTTTATGTCATATTTTATGCTACTACTTTTTCAAAATGATACATTTCTTTTGCGTTTTCTTCTGTTACATCAATTACCGTCAATGTGCATGACGGAATTAAATCTTCGGGATGTGATGCATTATATCCACTAATGCTACTCAACTGATAATATCTTCCGTTATAGAAATGGCACATATTATTACTGTGAACATGACCTATTGAAATGAGAGAAATATATTCATTATCTTCTGTCATTTCGTCAAACAGTTTGTTTTCTGTAATCGTATCAAGTTCATAAACATATGCAGATGGGAATCCTTCATATGCTTCACCTTCATTAAAAGCTGTTTTAAATGCAGGTGTATCCATATGATAAAAAACGCTGGTTTTGACTTTTCTACTTTCAATTCCGTCAAGCAACCACTCAATTTGGTTTTCCTTTATGTAATCGTACTTTCCTATTGCCTTAATTGTTCTTGCATTACTATCCATAAATGCAAGTGAATGTGCCAATTCACCTTTATATTCAAGGTCAACGAAATACTGCATATCTCCGTCAATGTTTTTATTGTTTCCACAGACAAAGTTTTCGTACTGCATCATATATGCAATCACATCTTCATTGTCACCATCAAATTCGCTGTCATTGTTACCAGGAATAAATGTCCAAGGAATATTATAACTATCAATTAGTTCGGCAAGAATCTGGATTGCACCATATTTATCATAATCGGAAACAAGATTAAATCCGTCAACCATATCTCCATTGACAACAATAAAGTCACAAGGCGTTTTGTCAAGAATGATTTTTAAGTCAGCAATTGTTTTTCTGTCATTTTCACAGGTGCCGTTATAGAAATGAGTATCATTGATTTTTAAAACTGAAAATTTTCCATCATCTCCCACATCATATGTAACGGGCTTTTGATTATAAATTTCTTCATAACTGTGAACAAGGTCTTTTGGTGCATTAAAATTGAAACGATACAACACATATCCGCCAAAAGCTCCGCCACCAACAAGTGCAATCACGAGAATAACTGCAATTACTTTTATTATGGTTTTCTTTTTCATAATATCATCTCCTATAATCATTGTATTTTTTCGCATACTATTTCTTATAATATATCGCAAGTTGAGATAATTGTCAATATCTCGTTATGTGATACTGTACAATTTGTTCAAGGTGATTATTATGAGATTAAAAGATTTGCGTGAAGACAATGATATTAAGCAAAAAGAAATTGCTGAATATCTTAATATAAAACAAAATACCTATTCTCAGTATGAAAACGGTAAACGCGAAATTCCGTTGGACACACTTTGGAAATTGGCTGATTATTACAACACAAGTGTTGACTATTTAATCGGCAGAACAGATAATCCAAATAGAATATAAAATTAACCGTACAGAAAATTCTGTACGGTTTTATTTTGCAAACATTTTGAGATTCTTCGCTACGCTCAGAATGACACACAAAAGCAAGATTGAATTATTTTTTCGCAAGACAATCTCGCCGAAAGGTCGCTGTATCAGGTATACCGCGAGTTGAGAGCGAGGAAGTATTGCGGAAAAAGAATCAATCTTTCACAATTGCAATTGTTTCTACTTCAACTAATACATCTTTTGGAAGCTGTTTTGCTGCTACGCATGAACGAGCAGGTTTACTTGTAAAGTATTCTGCATAAATTCCGTTGAAAGTTGCGAAGTCTTCCATATTCTTAAGAAAGCAAGTTGTTTTTACAACACTATCAAGGTCGCTGCCTGCTGCTTCGAGAAGATTTTTAATGTTTTCGCAAACCTGTTTTGTCTGTTCTTCAATTGTTACTGCTTCAATTTCACCATTTGCAGGATTGATTGCAATCTGTCCTGATGTGAAAACAAGATTTCCCACAACCTTTGCCTGTGAATATGGTCCGATTGCTGCAGGTGCTTTATCTGTACTGATTGTTTTAATCATAATTAATTCTCCTTACACTAATTTATAGCCTTGGTTGATAAGCTCGTTCTTAATAAGCTCAATATGGTCAAAGTTTCGGGTTTCAAGCAAAATTCTCAAGAAACAACCATTGATGTCTGAATTTTCAGATGCTCTTTCGTGGTGAATTGAAATAACATTACCACCCAAATCGGCAATAATATTTGAAACACCTTTAAGCTGACCCGGTTTATCAACAAGCTCGATTGTAAGTGAATAAGTACGACCACTTGTTAAAAGACCACGCTTGATTACACGGGAAAGAATTGTAACATCAATGTTACCGCCAGAAACAAGGCATACAACCTTCTTTCCTTTAACATCTATTTTATTGAACATTACCGCTGCAACTGAAACTGCACCTGCACCTTCAGTAATAAGCTTCTGCTGTTCAATAAGAGCAAGAATTGCAGTTGCAATTTCATCATCGGAAACTGTTACAACTTCGTCAACATATTTCTTTACATATTCAAATGTATTTACACCGGGTTCCTTAACTGCGATACCATCAGCAATAGTTGACACATTTGGGAGGCGTTCAATTTTATCATCCTTGATTGAGTTATACATACTTGGTGCACCCTTTGCCTGAACACCGTAAACCTTAACCTTTGGATTAAGTGCCTTAATTGCAAATGAAACACCACTGATAAGTCCACCGCCACCGATTGGAACAACGACTGCATCAGCATCAGCAAGCTGGTCAAGAATTTCAAGACCGATTGTACCCTGACCTGCAATAACATCGTCATCGTCAAAAGGATGGACAAAGGTATAACCTTTTTCATCTCTTAACTGTAAAGCTCTGTTATAAGCATCATCATAAACGCCTTCAACAAGGCAGATATCTGCACCATAGCTTTTTGTTGCCTCAACCTTTGAAATTGGAGCACCGTCAGGAAGACAGATAAGTGACTTAATGCCATTCTTTGTAGCAGCAAGTGCCACACCCTGTGCGTGGTTACCCGCTGAACAGGCAATAACACCTTTTTCCTTTTCTTCTGCTGAAAGCTGACTGATTTTATAAGCAGCACCACGAACTTTAAATGAACCTGTTACCTGTAAGTTTTCTGTTTTAAGATAAACATCACAGTCAGGATTGATTTTTGGTGCATATATCATATCTGTTTTACGGATAATATCCTTTAAAACAAATGATGCGTGATAGATTTTATCAAGTGTTACCATAGTATTACTTCTTTCTAACAAAAAGATTAGAGTTATTCTATCACAATAAAGTGATGAATTGCAATAGAAAAATAAAAAAATATGGCAGGATTTACCCCCTGCCATATTCATTACCACTTAATTGTTTCGTTATAATCGTCGTAACCGTAATTACCTGCCGTATTGATAAGCAGGTCTGCTATATCAACCTTTTTACCATAAGGGTCTTTTACAGTAATCTTTTTAAGAATCGGATTGATTCGTTTCAAGAATCCGATAAACACATCACCTTCAGGTGTACCCTTATTATATGTCTGATTACCACGGAACACATTTCGCACAAGAACTGTTGCAAAATCGATAAGTTTAACTTTTCTTATACTCTTATCACATTTAATGAAAAGAAGTCTTGCGAGTGTACCAAGCTTAACTGAACAAAGAAGCTTTCCTGCCATACGAAGTGCGAAGATAAGTCCTTTTGACTGTTTGATACCGAACTTTCGCATCGCTCTCTGAGTATCGTCACGCAAGTCAATAAGAATATTTCTAATCATCGCATCAAAAACTGATGTAAGATACTCTTTGCAAGTCATACCCTTTGTGTCATACTGGAAATCAGGTGTAGAAATACTCTTGATTTCTGCACTATTTTCATTCAATGTAACAAGTCGTATGTATGAGGGGTCAGCAATAATTGAACCTGTTGTAACATCAAAGAATTTGTTACCCTTTTCAGTTACAAATTCGTTTATGCTCTGATTATGCATATGACCTGTGAAAACAAGGTGAACACCTTCGTCAGCCAAAAGCGTAGCAACCGATTTATAGTCATACATAAGTGCTGATTTGATGATTGAGAAAAGCGGTTGAATAGGTAAAACAGGATAGTGACAGATAGCAAACATCGTCTGATTATCTTCCCTAGCCTTTTTTGTCTGTACTTTAATCCATTCGACCTGTTTTTCTGTTAAGCTGAACTGACCGTTTGTCTTGATATCAGCATTTATAGCGAGAAGTCTTACGCCGTCACTAAGTTGTGCCACATAGGAAAGATGCTCTTCATCAACTGCAATTGCATCAGCAAAACCGAAGTCATTATAAAGAGTAATAAGTTCTTCTTTTTTTGTGCCTTCAGGCTGATATCTGCCATTTTCACCAAATGCAAACGGGTCATTCTTCCAGTCATGGTCAGCAGAAATAAGATAAACCTTTTTGCCCTTTGCTTTTATATCATAAAGAAGTTTTATAAACTTTTCGTGGCTCTTTTTCTCACCATTCTGTGTCAAGTCACCTACGATAATAACTGTGTCGGCTAAATCAGTTTCACATAAATACTTAAACACAGCGTTATTGATACTTTCAGTTTCTGCAAAGCATTTCTGCTCGTAGTGCATAAAATCCTCATAATCAGGACCACTGCAACCTAAATCAGTATCAAAAAAATGCGGGTCTGTAAGTACTAAAAACTTAAAATCTTTCATAACATTCTCCATTATAAGACAAAGCTCGTATATTTTAACTATACGAGCTTAAAATCAATTAATCAACTGTTACGCCACTTGTTTCCCTCTTCTTTGCAAGCTGAGAAATAATATTTTTCTTTTCTTCACCTGCAATCTTATAGAAGAACATAGGAATTGCACAAAGAAGCATACTGATACCGGGAACGATTGATACCAGTGAGAACATTGCGAATCTCATTTCAGGCGGCATATCAAGTGCTGATACTACTGCAGATGAAGAAAGCATCTGAGCAGGGTCAAGTCCGATTACCATATACATAATAACGATACCTGATGTTGCAAAAGCATTACCGATTTTATTGATAAAGCCCTGACACGCTGCACCGAGTGCATTATCACGGAATCCGGTTTTAAGTTCCATATAGTCAAGACAGTCACCAATCATTGCAAGGCTGACTGTGTTGATAACACCAAGAGGAATACAAGAAATAATGATGAATGGAATACAAGCGTAAAGATTCATTGTAAACCAACCAACAATTGTTGTAACGATACTTGCCACAAAACCCGCAAGACAGCTTACGATAACAAGCTTCTTATAATCAAACTTCTTCATAAGCTTTGGCATAAAGAGTGTTGCACCGAAAAGACCAACGATTGAGCTAATCTGGAAAACTGTTTTAACTGCTGAGATACTTGATTCAATAGCAGCAATTTTCTCAGCCTCTGTTGCAAGAGTTGCAAGGTCAGGACCGATATAGAATGAATAACGAGCAACATGGATTGCTGCTGCAGAAACCATATAACGACCACTTGAAAGAACACCCATCAAGAGAACGAGAACAAGAGGTTTGCACTTGAATACTCGTGAAAGCTGTGATGGTTCACCGGCCTGACGCTTACGAACAGGCATTTTAACTCTTTCCTTAACACCTGTACAAGCACGGAAATAAAGAATTGAGCCAAGACCAACTGTTACAATTGCCATAACGAGATATTTTCTCTTTTGTGATGTAATGAAATCAATAGGTTCTGCAGAATTTTCAACCCATGCAGCAATAACAAGACCAACTACAAGGAAAAGAACTTCAGGTACTGCAGAACCGATTGAGTTAAAAATCTTACTTACTGAAATAACTGAGCTTCTTTCTTCTGAATCAGGTGTCATAACATTTGGAAGTCCCCAGAATGAAACGTCACCGACTGTGTAAATCATACCCCATGCAATATAAACGATTGCTGAATAAATCATCAACTGTGTTTTTGGGAGGTTAGGGCTTAAATACATAAGTAATGTTACGATTGCAATAGGAATCAATGCAAAACGGATAAACGGAAGCATCTTACCACTTTTAAGATTACTTCTGTCAACAATCATACCCATAAGTGGGTCATTGATTGCATCCCATACTCTTGCCAAAAGCATAAGTAAAAGTACAAACATTGGTGTTAACTGCAAAACATTAAGGTAATAGTCACTGATATAACTTGACATAAGAGCATAAATCATACCCTGACCTAAACCTGCCACGCAAAACGCAGTCATTTCTTTTTTCTGAACATATTTTTTCTGTTCCATATATTTCTCTCCTTATCACATAAGAATTGATAACGCTAATAAAAATTGTGCAAGATAATATGTAACGTGAATTATCACCACGTTGACCTTTGTATTTCCGCCTTTTTTGAAAAAGGCGATTGAAAGCGATAAATCAGATAATGCAAAAATGAGTGTTCCCACATTCATTGCTACAAAACGTGGTAAAACGGCTGGCATTTGTGCACCACCAAGCATTGGCAACCAACCAAAAGCATTCATTCCATTCAGGCTGAATGTTACTGTCATCATTATGACAATTGAATAAACAAATGTCAAGTTTTTAAATTTTCCATATTCAAAACCTGTCTTCTTTGAAATCATTCGTTCAACGATAGCTATTGAAGATGCACTGAATATTGCAAGCGCAACCTGCCATCCGATAAATTCAGGATAAACCAACAAAATACCGATAAGATAAAAAACATGGCTTACCATAAAGCTTGATATTCCTGCGACAGTATATTGCTCATCAAAATCCTTGTGTACATATTTAAGGTCGAGCCATATATCACCGATGGTACAAATCACCATACCGATGATAAACATCAACCCAAAATCTATATTTTCAGGTTTAATTGCAACAGCAACACATGCCAATACTACAAAAAACAAGGATGATGTTGCTTTAAGAATAGTTGCCTTAATCGAGCATGCTTTGAGTCTTTCCACAAGAAAAACTATGACACATACAACAAATGCAACCGACAGACCAACAAACAAGCCGTTGAGCATATTTCTTACCCCTTTCCATACGCATAAAAAATTATACCAATAATTGTAAAAATTTACAACTATCAGTATAACCAAAAATATCATTTATTTTTAAACACTGTGACTACTTTAATAATAATGTTGATGCAAATGTGAACTGTGCTGCATAATAAAGAAGGTGATTCACAACAACATTAGGCTTTGTGTTTCCACCCTCTTTGAAATAGATGTTTGAAAGCACTAAATCCGAAAGAGTGAACAGTATAGATGCTATTGCCAACATAAGCAAATCTTTTGAGAAGCCTTTATAAAACATACCATTTATAGCAGTAAACATTGTGCAAGCAAGGAAAATGCCATAAATGAAAAGTATCTTCTTGTATCTTCCGTATTTAACCTTCATTGGTTTTTCCAATGCGATTGTTACAACGGAGAAAATGACTGATGCAATAATATTTATTACAGCATACCACCATTCAAACTGACCCTCGCCATATTTGAACGCAACAGCAGGAATATAGAAAATATGATTTACTATAAAGCATATAATTCCCGCGTATGTATAAATATGATTATGTTGCTTATAGACATACTTCATATCCAGCCACACGTCACCCAAAAGTCCGAATATAAGCCCCATAATAACAAGAATTCCATATTCGAAATTTTCATTATTATATGCAAAAGCAGAAAAGGCAGTACCTATAAAGCACACTGATGCACCTGCTTTTAAGAACATTGCACCAACGCCACCACGCATAACACGTAAAATAAGAAAAGCAACTGTAACGAAAACACCAACTATAACAGCTGTTGCATAAATATATTGATACATTGTCCAACCCCCTATTTGCCACAATAACCCCTTATATATATTATAATATCCTTACAACCTTAATTTCAATAATAATATTATACAAAAATTAATTTTGTTTTTTGACAACTCCATACTCGTCATCAAGTCTGTAATAAGGACAATGATAATTTGACGATGTTAAAAATCTCATCATTTCGTCTTCATCAAGATTTATATCGCAACAATATTCCTCTAACTCATCGTCAAAATAATAATTTGCGCAGCTTTCACATTGAGTCATATTGAATTATACCTCACTTACAAGCACATTATAGTCTTTTCGTTTCTTTTGTGTCATTTTGTCGTTTGGATAACCAAGAGAAATCACAAGTCTTACAGGATTTTTAAGCCCACAGATTTCACGGATTTTCTTATCGTCAAACCAACCTAAAATACAAGTACCAAGACCCTGTGCAGTCGCTTCTGCAGTAATATATGCCGTTGCAATACCAATATCAATTGAACGGTAATCATTACCCTTTACTTTAGACCCTAAAGCAGCCGTTTTATTATAATTAGCTTCAGAAATCACAATCATAACAGGTGCATCCGATGTAAATTTATTCATACCCATACTCTGAGTTGCCTTTGCAATTTCCTTTGCCTTTTCACCCTTGCAAACAGTAAAATGATAAGGCTGACTGTTACATGCAGACGGTGAAAGAATTGCGCTATCAAGAATAGCTTTGATTTTTTCATCCTCTACCGGTCTATCCGGATTATAACTGCGACAAGAATATCTGTTTTTTGCTATTTCATTAAAATTCATAAGCTAAACCTCGTTCTAATTTTCTTTATGTGAAAATACCGCGAGCCATAAGACACGCGGTATTGCAGAAAATTTACTAAAACAATTATTTTTTCTCCATAAGTGCAACCATAACGGCTTTTTGTGCATGAAGTCTGTTTTCTGCTTCGTCGAAGATTTCGTCAGCGTGTGATTCAAACACTTCCTCTGTGATTTCTTCACCACGATGTGCAGGAAGACAATGCTGTACCATACAACCCGGATTTGCAGCCTCAAGAGTCTTATTGTTAATCTGATAAATTCCACCGAATACCTGTTTACGATATGCTGCCTCTTCTTCCTGTCCCATTGATGCCCATACGTCAGTAAAGATTACATCAGCACCTGCAGATGCTTCGATTGGGGCACGATACAGACCGAAATGACCATTTTCATTAGCGAATGCGAGAACCTTCTTATCAGGGTCAAAGCCTTCCGGACAAGCAACTGTAACATCCATACCCATTTTAAGACCACCAACGATAAGTGAGTTTGCCATATTGTTACCGTCACCGATATATGTCATTTTGAGACCGTCAAGGTGACCTTTATGTTCACGGACTGTCATAAGGTCAGCGAGCACCTGACAAGGATGACAGAAATCAGTAAGACCATTGATTATTGGAATAGAACCGTATTTTGCAAGGTTTTCAACCTCACTCTGTTCAAAAGTTCTAATCATAATACCGTCAAGATAACGAGAAAGTACTCTTGCTGTATCCTGAATCGGCTCACCACGACCAATCTGAAGGTCACGGTTTGAAAGGAAAAGTGCCTGACCGCCAAGCTGATACATACCTGTCTGGAAAGATACGCGAGTACGAGTTGATGATTTCTGGAAAATCATACCAAGTGTCTGACCCTCAAGACGATGATGCTTGATTCCGTTTTTATTTTCATATTTCAACTGGTCAGCAAGATTAAGAATATCTGTGATTTCCTCAGTTGAAAGTGAGAGCATACTTAAAAGATGTTTCATAATCGTTTTTATCTCCTTTTTAATTTGATACACATAAAAAGTTTGAAAGAAAATTGTTCACAGTGCATTTTGCAGTGAGTGGTGCCGTATGAAGATACTGCCCCGAGCAAAAAATGTGCTGTGGGCAATTTTACTCAAACTTTAGTCCTCCAAGAATTTTTTGAGAATTTCCATACCCTTATCAATTTCTTCTTTTGTAATGACAAGTGGCGGTAACATTCTCAATTTATTTTTAGCTGTAAGAATCAAGAGTCCATTCTCACTGCATTTTTTTGCAATTTCACCGGCATTTTTAGTCTTAAGCTCAATACCAAGCATTAAACCAAGTCCGGTAATTGATTTTACTTCATCGAACTCTGCAAGTTTTTCTCTTATATACTCCCCTTTTTCAGTAACTTCATTTAAAAAATCTTCTGTAAGAGTATTAAGGATATATTTAGCCCCTGCACAAGCAACAGGATTTCCGCCGAAGGTTGTTCCGTGAGTACCTGCCGTTAATGTATTAGCACATTTTTCTGTACAAAGACAAGCACCCATTGGAAGACCGTTGCCGATACCCTTTGCACTTGTTACAACATCAGGAGAAATTCCTGCGTGTTCGTATGCGAAAAGCTTTCCTGTTCTGCCCATACCTGTCTGAACTTCATCGATAATGAGAAGAATATCCTTTTCCTTGCATACTTTTTCAACAGTTCTAAGATATTCAAAATCAGTTGGCACAACGCCACCTTCACCCTGAACAACCTCAAGGATAATTGCACAGACTGTATCGTCTGCCATTTCCAAAAACTGCTCGGTGTTACCTGATTCAGCATACTTGAAGCCTTGCACAAACGGGTCAAAGAACTTGTGATAATGTTCTTGTCCCGTCGCAGTAATTGTAGCCATTGTTCTTCCATGGAATGAGTTTACGAGAGTTATTATATTGTAACGATTTTCACCGTATTTGTCGAAACTGTATTTTCTTGCAAGTTTAATTGCACATTCGTTAGCCTCAGCACCTGAATTGCAAAGGAAAACACGGTTAAAGCCTGTTCTTTTGCAGAGTGCATCGGAAAACTCTGCAACAGTAGAATTATAGTAAAGGTTTGATGTGTGCTGAACCTTTTTGAGCTGTTCAGTAACAGCATTAATCCAACCGCCATTGTTATATCCAAGAGAATTAACACCGATGCCTGAACCAAAGTCGATAACATCATTATCTTCGCTATCAACAAAGGTTGCACCGTTACCCTTTTCCAATGAAACAGGAAAATGTGCATATGTAGGCATTAAACTATTATCTGCCTGAGATTTTATACTATTTAATTTCATATTTTATCACCTATGAAAAAGAATTAATGTGAGGATATTTCTTTCTGTAACAATGAAAAAACCGCAAGGAATATGTTGATATTTCGAGGATTTTTGAAGCAGTTACAGGAGAAATAGAGCACATTAAAGGAACATAGTACCGATACCTGAGTCGGTAAGCATTTCAATAAGGATAGAATGTGGGATTCTTCCGTCAATAATATGTGTACGCTTAACGCCACGACGGACTGCTTCAACGCAACAGTCAATCTTCGGAATCATACCACCACTGATAATTCCCTGACTCTTGAGCTGTGGCACTTCGCTGACATTTACGCTGTGGATAAGTGTGCTTTCATCGTCTTTATCCCTTAAAAGTCCACGAATATCAGTCATAAGGAGAAGTTTCTCTGCACCAAGAGCTGCTGCGATTTTTGCCGCTGCAGTATCTGCATTAATATTAAAAACCTCACCGTTTTCTCCGCCACCAACAGTTGAAATAACAGGAATGTAATGTTGTTCAAGAATTCCGTTAACAAGAGTTGTATCAATACCAACTATCTCACCAACAAATCCAATATCCTTGTCCTCAACTTTTTTTGCTTTAATCATACCATCATCAAGTCCGCAAATACCAATACCGTGACCACCATGAAGATGAAGATGATGAACAAGTCTTTTATTGACTTTACCCGCAAGAACCATCTGTACAACATCAACTGTTTCTTCGTCAGTATAACGAAGTCCGTCAACAAATTTTGATTCCTTGCCGATTTTATTAAGCATTTCGTTGATTTCAGGTCCACCACCATGAACAAGAACAACATTTATTCCAACAGAACGAAGAAGAACAATATCAGTCATAACTGCATCCTGTAATTCATCATTAACCATTGCGTTGCCACCATATTTGATAACAACTGTTTTTCCGTGATAATGCTGAATATATGGAAGAGCTTGTACAAGCACCTCACTACGGTCAGCATGTGTAAGTTTTGAAATATCCATATTTTTCTCCAATTATGTTCTATAGTCACCGTTTATCTTAACATACTCATAGGTTAAATCGCAACCATATGCTGTTGCTGTTCCTTCACCGTCATTGAGTTCAACAACAATATAAACTTCATCTTCTACAAGTACTGTTTTTGCAATTTCTTCAGAGAAGTCTATGCCCGCACCGTCTTTACAAACTGCGATTTCTCCACCTTTTGACTTGAATGAAACATCAACCTTGTTTACGTCGATATCAACACCTGCATAGCCCAATGCACAAAGGATTCGTCCCCAGTTAGCGTCTGCGCCAAACATTGCAGCCTTAACGAGTGATGAGCAGATAACACTCTTTGCACAAACCTTTGCAATTTCCTTTGTCTTGGCTCCACTTACCTGACATTCAACAAGCTTTGTTGCGCCTTCACCGTCTTTTGCCATAAGTTTTACAAGCTTTTCACAGATTGCATTAAGTGCATTAACAAATGCGAAATAATCGTCATTTTCTGTTTCGATTCTCTCATTTTCGCAAAGACCTGATGCCAAAACTGCAACAGTATCGTTTGTTGATGTATCACCGTCAACTGAAAGCATATT
>JAZSHP010000109.1:0-7863 GCA_045533355.1 Candidatus Fimenecus sp. | reverse complement strand
GTAACGGAAACGGTTGTGCAACCGGTACTACACCTAAAACTTGTCCTGAATGTCACGGCAGAGGTCAGGTAACTGTTCAGCAGAGAACTCCGTTTGGTGTTATTCAGTCATCAAAACCATGTTCACGTTGTAGTGGTAAGGATACAATTATTGAAAAGCCTTGTAAGAAATGTAATGGTGCAGGTCGAA
This sequence comes from Candidatus Fimenecus sp., assembly GCA_045533355.1. Taxonomy (GTDB): domain Bacteria; phylum Bacillota; class Clostridia; order Oscillospirales; family Acutalibacteraceae; genus Fimenecus. Next base: position 7,674 of record JAZSHP010000109.1, on the reverse strand, counting down.
TCCGTAAGAATGCAAAGCTTGACATCAATATTCCTGCCGGTGTTGATGACCGTCAGATTTTAACAGTTCGTGGTCAGGGTAATAAGGGAATCAATGGTGGTCCTGCAGGTGACCTTAATATCGTTGTAAATGTTCGTCCGCATCCTATTTTTGAGCGTGACGGATATAATGTATGGTGCGATGTTCACCTTACATTTATGCAGGTTGCTTTAGGTTGTACAATTCAGGTGCCAACCCTTGACGGAAAAGTGGAATATACTGTTCCTTCAGGAACTCAACCGGGAGATGTGTTCAAGCTTAGAGGTCGTGGTATTCCGAATCGTGGTGGTTCAGGAAAAGGTGACCAGCTCGTACGAATAATTGTGGATGTTCCAAAGAAGCTTACGGACAAACAAAGTGAGTTAATTAAGCAATTGGCAATAGAATTTGGTTCTGCCGATAACCTTAATGAACCTAAAAAAGGCTTTTTCGGAAAGAAAAAGAAATAAATTGATTTAAAGTGGTGGAGAATTTTCTTCACCACTTTTTGCGTTGTATTGCTTGATATCCATTTTTGATTATGACGAAGAATATATTTTTCTTTATTGACTATTTATATCATTTATGCTATTATCTATACATATCTTGATACATAAAAGGAGAAATTATTATGGCAAAATTAAAAGACATTGATAAGGCTGCTGCTGCGAAAGGTTCTGTGCTTGTTACAATCTGGCAGTTTGTAAAGTTTATCGTTGTAAGTCTTCTTGCAATGATTGTACAGTTTGTACTTCTTAACACTCTTCAGCTCATTCCTGCAATTAAAGAGCTTTATTCACAGGATTTCAGCTGGTGGGTATTTGTATATCCTGTTGCAGTTGGTGGTCTTGGTTATTTTATTGTTAGTAATGTCGCTAATATTATTGCACAGATTGTTGCTTTCTTTGTTAATAAAGAAAAGACATTTAACTCAGGTGCAAATGTTGCAGTAGCACTTCCTATTTACATCGTTTTCACAATTGCACTTATTTTCTTCTCAGCATGGCTTAACCCAACACTTAAGGGCGTTTTCGTAAACTTTGAGTGGTGTGATGAGGTATTGGCAAAGAACATTGCAACAATGATTTGTTCTGCAGTTCAGTTCTTCCTTTATTTCCCTGTTAACAAAATTCTTGTTCATAAAAATTAGCATTAAAAAGCTGAATAATCTGAAGTAGTTAACAATTTGCCCTGCATCACATCTGATACAGGGCATATTTTTTTAGTAGGTGGTTATATGAAAAAAAACAAAACGCTAATTAGAATCATATCCATTGTACTTTCTGTTGTTTTGAGTTTTGCTTTGTGCTTCAGTCTTATTGGACTGACTATTACAGGCGTAAGTCGTTCTTATTTTACTTCCGAAACATTCAAGTCCACAATTGAAAATACCGACCTTGCAACATTGACCTTTTATGCTGATGATGAGAAGGTAACTCTTGACCAATACGTTAAGAATTATGTTACGGAAAATATTGAAAAAGTAGTTGACGACAGTGCTGTCGGTAAATTTACGGATTTTCTTGACCCTTTTCTTGAGCCAATTATTGACCCGGTTACAGATTATGTGGTGGACAAGGTGCTTTCTTCTGAATTTGTTAATAAAACCGTAAAAACTGAAGTTAATTCAATGTTTGACTATATTTTATACAGCGATGTTGAAGAAGCGAAAGAAAGAATCAAGGATGAAGTAGCTCTTGAGGAAAATTACAGACTTGACCCTAATAATGCACCTACCTTTGAAGAAAAAGTCAGTGCAGAGGTAAAAATTGCAGTTTTCAAATATATTGAAAAGGAATCAGGCTTGACAATTGACCAGTTGATAGTCCTTTTATCTGAGGATACAATAACAACATTTAAAGTTTTAAGCATCTTGTTTGCTGTTTTGCTGATACTTGTTGCAATACCTGAATTCCCAAGTATTTTTGTATATCTTAAATTTGTATTTTTAGGCTACAATCTTATTGTCAATTCTTTCATATCCGGATTCCAGGAGCGTTTTGCAGGAAAAGAAGACTTGATTTCACATCAGCTTTTAAAACCTGTAATGGACTTGTTTGCACCATATAGTGACAATGCTTTTAAACTTTCAATAGCATTTATGGTCATTTCATTGGCATTCTATATCGCATTTTTCATTATACAACGCAAAAAGAAATAATATAAAAAAAGAAACCTTGCAAAAAATATGCAAGGTTTTTTTATGTCTTATTTTCTGATTTTTTTGAGCATCTTCATAGTAAAATGCTTTGCTCGTGGCATTAAATTGTTGTAGAAATAATATTTAAGCTTTTTATTGACGAAAATATATTCACCGATAAATTCGTAGTATTTTGCACCAAAGCTCATTTTAAAATCATTAATGCCGATAAAGTTATCCTTTGGCTCCATTTTGCCAAGTGTACCGTCAGGATTGATTTCAGGGTCCTTAACCATAACATAACCGAGGTCGTGGATGTGACATCCTGTTTCGATGCTCTTACAAATTCTGAGATAGTTAAGATAATGACTTGAACGAGTATTGTTTCTGATTATATTTTTTGTACCACCAAAGAGACAGGAAGCAACACCTGCATAACGAAGTGTAAAACCACCGGCAACAGGAATGAGTGCATCATCAGGGTAATCCTTTGTTTCTTCCATACGTGTATTGAAGGCTTTTGTGTTGTTATCAATAGCTTCAATATCGTTTTTGATACCCTTGATTTTCTTTTCAGGAGCAGTTTCAAGAGCGAGGAGAAGTTCTTTTTTCTTTTCCTGTCTTTCGCTTTCCATCTGCATATCCTTTGTCTTGTTGTAGTAAACAATTGTGATATCACAACAATCACTGAAAATCTTCATAAGGTATTTAAGGTAATCACCATTTCTCTGGAGAAAATCATTTCTGTTTGATGTGTCTTCCATAACACTCATAAACTCATCCATAATGGCAGGATTCTTTTCAACATCCTCATAGAGATATTCTTTTGCTTCAAGACCTCTTGTTGTACCTATTCTTACAGAATAACGAACACCTTTTTCACAGTCCTTGAGAATTTTGTCAGCCGGAATCTGTTTTCCGTCATTATCAAGAAGGTGAATATATGTCTGTACAGGATGTTTGTATGTATATGTATCAATAATTTTATTGAGTTCAAATCCACTTTCTGTAAAAAGCTTATGTTCTTCAATTCCTTCTTCAACAGCTTCACCACTGATTCTTAACGGAACAAGTGGGTCCATAATAAGACAAGTAGCATTAGCTTTTTTTGATTCATTTTTGATGAATTCGAGGAATTCTTTTTGCAATTCTATATCAGAATAGTCACAAACAGCGCCACATGGAATATACCATACGCATCCGGCACCCGGCATTTTACGACTTAACACCATGCAAGTGAGAACTCTTTCTTCACCATTAAAACCACTATAAAGAACAGAATCCCATGCTTCTTTAACAAGTGGCCAACGTGAACACTGAAGGTATGAGCCGTTATTTTCACTGACAAACTTGTCAAAAGCTGCAGTATCAGTTTCAATTTTAAACTGGAACATAAAAACACTCCATCCAAAAATAATTAACTTAATTATTATATCACAGTATAATATTTTTTACAATTAAAAAATCAGATATTATTAAAATATATTTATAGCAAAAAAGCGTTGCACCATTGAATGCAACGCTTTTAATTTATTAGAGTTTAAGCAGCTTTTAGCTGTTCTTTTTTAGCTCCTATTTTTTGAATAATAAATACAATTATAATAAGAGCAAGACCAATTGAGTCCGTTAAGAGTCCCGGAATAATCATACAAAGACCGCCTGCAAGAGCAAGGATTCTTTCAACCCAGGACATCTTTTTGTACATAAATCCTTCCATACCTGCGGAAATAATGAAAATACCGCAAAGTGCTGTGACAACGAGAAGAATAATTTCATACCAAGGTTTATCAGAACCGATAATAAGCATTTCAGGACTGAAAGCAAAGATATACGGAACAATAAACGCAGTGATTGCAAGTCGTGTAGCAGTAACACCTGTCTTCATCGGATTGGACTTCGCAATAGCTGAACCTGCATACGCTGCAAGAGCAACAGGAGGAGTAATATCGGCAACAATACCGAAATAGAATACGAACATGTGTGCAGCAAGAACAGGAAGGCTCAGGCTATTCATAAGAATAGGAGCAACCATTGATGCCATAATAACGTAGTTTGCTGTTGTCGGAACACCCATACCGAGAACGATACACATAATCATTGTGATTAACAATGCAAAAATAGGATGAATCTGTGATGCTGACTGAACAAGTGAAGAAAGAACATTTGCAAGACCTGTCTGCTGAACCATAGCAGAGATACATCCGGCAACCGCACAAGCAAGAGCAACACCGATAGCATTTTTTGTACCGTTTGCAAGTGACTGAAGATAAAGTTCGATTTCAAATTCAAACTTTTTGTGAGCAATTGATTTTACAATTCCTTCAACAAACTTAACGCCGATTGCAACGAGAATAGCCAAAATCGCAGCCTTAGCAGGTGAGAAGTGGTTCATTGCAATAACAAGAGCAATAACAGGGAGAAGAAGGTAGCCCTTTGTTAAAACAAGCTTAAAGAAATTAGGAATTGCTTCTTTTGGAAGACCCTTAAGACCAAGCTTCTTTGCTTCAAAGTGAATCATCATAAAGATACCTGTGAAGTAAAGAACAGCAGGAAGAATTGCAGCAATAGCAATCTGTGCATAAGGAAGACCTGTATATTCAGTCATAAGGAATGCAGCAGCACCCATGATAGGTGGCATAATCTGACCACCTGTTGAAGCAGCAGCTTCAACTGCAGCGGCAAATTCAGGCTTATAACCGCAACGCTTCATGGTAGGGATTGTAACTGAACCACTACCAACAGTATTAGCAACAGAAGAACCTGAATACATACCTTCCATAGCACTTGAAATAACAGCAACCTTAGCAGGACCACCGATTGATTTACCGGCAATTGAGTTAGCAAGGTCAACGAAGAATGCACCGATACCTGATTGCTCAAGGAATGAAGCAAAAATGATAAAGAGAACAATAAATGATGCACAAACATTAAGCGGAGTACCTGCAATACCTTCTGTTGTATAGAAGAGTTTGTACATAATAATTCTCAGTGGATTACGATTAAGCACAAAGAATGCATAAACAATGAATGCCAATGAAACGAGAACAATTGGCAAGCCAACAACTCTTCGACATGCTTCAAACAACAGAATCGTACCGACAATTGCGATTGCAATATCAATTTCGTTGATTCTTGATGCTCTGTCAACGATTGCCTGACAGTTTATTGCATAATAGAAGAATGCACCTGAACCTAAAGCGGCAAAAATCCAGTCATAGAAGGGGACATGGTTAGGCTTTTTCTTTTCTTTTTTGTGACTTGGGAAGATAATAAAGGCAAGCATAACGATAATACCGATAAACCATGCCATTTTCTGTCTCTCTTCCATTGTTCCTGTCCAACCGTCGAACATAACATAAAGAGAGAAAAGTATCATAGCTCCTTTAATTATCTTCTGGAAGATACCTGTGAAGTTACGCGTATTTGACTCTTTATCAAATTCAGCCATAATTTTGTCAACGTCAACAACTTCTTCGTCAGCTTCCATTGTAATTGGTTTTGGGTTTACATCTGACATTAACTATAACAATCCTTTCGTCAGAATTTCGAATGGTGTGGCAATTTCAAAAACAACCTTTGCATTCCTTCCGCAAAGGTCACGAAGGCTGATTTCCTTGCCATCAATAGTGAGTATATGGTCCGAAACCGTACCCACAATATATCTTAACGGGTCATAGGTAATATCAAAACCCGTAATGACCATATTTCCGTTTTCGTCATAAGTCATTTTTTGCCCTTCATCAAGTGCAGTCTGAACGCCTGCACCAAAGGCACGATAGGTTGTAGAATAAGCTCTTATCTGGCCATTTTCAATAATATACGTATCCTTCAAAGGAGTCTGATTGACAGAATGAATAAATTCAACTGAAAACATAAGGCCCTCATCAGCCTTTTGTGTAATATATCGGGTATTTGTATCCGAAACATACATAACAAGATATGGAGTAGACAATTTGCTTATTAAAACAGCAGCCGCTGTAATGATTATCATTAAAACGGCTGCTATAATTAACCTTTTTTTTGAACTAGTCAAGGTTTTGTGGCTCATTATTTAATAGCGCCAACTTCTTTAAAGTATTTTTCTGCACCTGGATGGAATGGAACTGAAATGCTTGAAACTGCATATTCAACGCTCATTTCCTTTGCCTTATCATGTGCGTAGTTATCTTTGTTTTCGTAGATAGCCTTTGTAAGCTGATATACAGTTTCTTCATCAAGCTGGTCGCTTACGATAAATGTAGCCTTAACAGCAACTGTTGTTACGTCAGCGTCAACACCCTTGTATGTACCTGCTGGAACTGTGTAAGCAGCATAGAAACCATACTTTTCATCAAGCTTTGCACGATGTTCATCGTCAACACCAAGAAGAACGATGCCTGTAGTTGTTGAAAGGTCTGTAATTGCAACTGTAGGAGCACCTGCTGTACAGAAGAAAGCATCAATCTTACCATCTTTAAGAGCATCAGCTGATGCCTGGAAGCTAAGGTTCTGCTTGTCGATGTCTTCAAATGTAACGTCGTAAGCGCCGAGAATCTGCTGAGCGTTGAATTCAACACCTGAACCACTGTCACCAACAGAAACCTTCTTGCCCTTAAGGTCAGCAATTGAAGTGATACCTGAATCAGCACGAGCAACTATCTGACAAACTTCTGCATAAACTGCACCAAGAGTTAAGAAGCCTTCAATTTTGCCATCTGCTTCAAAGAGTGATGTTCCGTTGTACGCATAGTCCATAACGTCGTTCTGTACGATTGCCATGTCAACGTCGCCTGCGGCAACGAGCTGGATGTTCGCCTTGGAAGCACCGGTGGACTGAACGCCGAATTCCTGACCGATCTTGTCCTTCATGACCTGACCGAGAGCGATGCCGAAGGAGTAATAGGTACCGGTTTCACTGCCGGTAGCGAGGAAGATCTTTTCGCTTCCGCCGCCGCAGGAGGTGAGAACCATAGCAGCCATCATAACGACTGCGAGGAGCATAGAGAGAGTCTTTTTCATAACATTCCCTGCTTTCGAATAATGATAGATTTTGAAATTTTTCCGGCGGAGGCTTCAAAAAAATCCCCCGCCAATCAAAATTAGTCTTATTTTACACCCATATTCTGAATAAGTCAAGACCTTTTTATTCATTTTGTCAGTTTGCCTATAAAAAATACCCCGCGTGTCAATTTCTGCGGGGTATTGAAAATCAGAATTGTCCGGAAAGGATATTATTTCCATCTTCCGACGGATTTCCGGTACAGTTCCTCGAGCTGACGGGTCATCGCCGCTGCCGTGAATTTCTTCTCATACATCTCTCTTGCGCCTGCGGAAAGTCTCTGACGCAGTGCCGGATCGTCCATGATTTTCAGCATCGCCGCCGCCATCGCGGGGCTGTCCTTTTCCGGGACGAGCAGTCCGTTTACGCCTTCGGTAATCATGTACGGGTTGCCGCCGTAAGTCGTTGCGACCGCCGGAACGTACAGGCTCATGCCTTCCGACAGCGCGAGGCAGGACGTTTCCGTTCCCCAAGAACA
>JAZSHP010000127.1:0-13539 GCA_045533355.1 Candidatus Fimenecus sp. | reverse complement strand
GCATAGCAGAAATATGGGTTGCATGTAGCATCAGGGTTACGAAGCTCAAATCTACGCTTATCAGGACTCTTAGCATAAGCAGGAATACGGATAACAGCACTTCTGTTTGATGTTGCATAACCAACAGTTACAGGAGCTTCAAAACCAGGGATAAGACGCTTGAATGAGTTTGTGCTTGGGTTTGTAATAGCACAAAGAGCACCGATGTGCTTAAGAAGACCACCCATAAAGTAGTGAGCAGTTTCACTAAGTCCTGCATAACCTGCATCGTCTGCGAAAACAGGCTTGCCATCCTTGAAAAGAATCATATGTACGTGCATACCGCTACCAGCTTCACCGTAAATTGGCTTTGGCATAAATGTAGCTGTCTTACCGTATTTAAGAGCGGTGTTATGAATGATATATTTAATCCACATTGTAGCATCAGCCATATGAACAACTTCGCCAAGCTGTGGTTCAATTTCAAACTGACCTGATGCAGCAACCTCAGGATGGTGGTAGTTAATTTCAATACCTGCATCCTTCATAAGCATACACATTTCACTACGGCATTCGTATGAGATATCGAATGGCTTTGCAATATGGTAGTTCTTCTGCTTAGGAACAACAACACCCTTACCTTCAACATCAGAGTTCCAGTATGACTGCTTTGCGTCAACGGTAGCACCAATATATCTTCCTTCAACATTCCATGTAACATCGTCGAAAAGATAGAATTCAAATTCAGGTAAAATCTTCATTTCATCAGCAACACCACTGTTCTTCATATGTTCAACAGCTGCTTTAATGATGTTACGAGGATATTGTGCGAGAGGACGATTTTCAGGGTTAGCAATAATCATTGCATTACCTGTCATTGAAAGTGTTGGAATTGAACAGAATGGGTCGATAACTGCAGTATCAGGGTCAGGAATGAAAACCATATCACTCTTTTCAACAACTGCATAACCATAGTTAGAAGCATCAAAACCAATACCACTCTTCATTGTATCCTCTGAAAAGTTTTCAGCAGGAATAGTAACGTGACGATACTGACCATTAATGTCAACCATTTTGAAATCGACCATCTTAATGTCGTTTTCTTTGATAAGATTAAGAACGTCATTTATGCTCTTAGCCATTTTAACATCTCCTTAAAAAATACTATGTGATAAATATATCACAAATTTGACCTGTTCGCAATACTTTAATTGAGTAAAATTTGTATATTTATGTGTTGATTTTATTGAAACAGATAGTGGAAACAATGGTAAAATACGATGCATCATAGGATAGATAAACAAAAATCCGAAACCGTCGCCGATTGGCAATAGTTTCGGATTATTTGCTTTTGGTGGAACAATGTTCCGTGTGTGCGAGTCAGTGTTCGTCTGACTCTTGTTTGGTGGAGATGGCGAGAGTCGAACTCGCGTCCGAAAATCTATTCCTGAAACTTTCTACGAGCGTAGTTTATCTATTGGAATTCCCTACGGGACAGCCGACAAACAGGCATTCCTTTCGGTAGTCTTGTTATGTGTGACGGACTACAAGACAATTATCCGTTCACATTTACTGCTAAATGACACTCCGTACCGAGCCGCAGTCCTCTCGGGGGAATGCTCGCCGCTAATTAAGCAGCAAGAAGTACTTTTTCGTTTTTGTCGTTTATTTTTGATAAACCGTCCGTTTTATGGTGGTCAGACTCCACCGCTCGCTTATCGCAGTTCAAAATCCCCGTCGAAATCCTTTCATCCCCGGATATATAATTATGAATTGCACATCATCTTAATCTTTCTTTCATGGAACGTTCAATTGTTCTTTGAGCTTCCTTTTTAGCAGCCACATCACGTTTGTCGTAAAGCTTTTTACCTTTACAAAGACCAACCTGAACCTTTGCTCGTCCTTTTTTGAAATAAACAGATAATGGAATGAGGGTAAGGCCGTCTTGTTTTGTTGTACCAAGAAGTCGCATAATTTCTTTTTTATGCATCAGGAGTTTTCTTACTCGCATTGGGTCACGGTTGAAGATGTTTCCGTGGTCGTAAGGGCTTATATGCATACCATTGACGAAAAGTTCTCCCTCAACAATGCTACACCAAGCATCCTTAAGATTGCATTTGCCTTGACGAAGAGATTTAACCTCTGTACCAACAAGTTCAATACCTGCTTCATAGCTCTCAATGACGAAATAATCATGAAGAGCTTTTTTGTTTTGTGCAACTGTAGTATTTTCTTTTTTCTCTGCCATGATTATTCCTCCTTTTTGAGTTGATATGAAAATTACAGGCGATTTATGAATCACCCATACATAATTATAACAGATTTCTACCCTGTAATGCTCTGGAAAGTGTTACCTCATCTGCATATTCAAGGTCACTACCCACAGGAATACCATATGCAAGTCTGCTGACTTTAATTCCCATAGGTTTTAAAAGTCGGGCAATATACATTGCAGTTGCTTCACCTTCAGCAGTAGGATTTGTTGCCATAATTACCTCGTTTACGGAATCGTCAGCCATACGCTGAATCAATTCTTTAATTCGGATATTATCAGGACCAATACTGTTCATAGGAGATATTACACCATGTAAAACATGATATGTACCCTTATATTCATGTGTGCGTTCAAAGGCAGAAACATCCCTTGGGTTTTCAACAACACAGATTATTGATGGGTCTCGTTTTGCATTACTGCAAATGGTGCATTTTTCACCCTCTGTGAGATTGCAACAAATGTTACAAGTATGTATATTATTGTGAGCATCGTTTATGGCGTCAACAAGACTTTTTGTGCCTTCGTCATCAAGACCAAGAATATAATATGCCATTCTCTCCGCCGATTTTACACCGACAGAGGGCATTTTGCGAAATTCTTCAATCAATTTTTCAAGTGATAATATAGCCATAAATATGCTCCAAATTGTATGAAAAAATTAGAATCCGAGTCCCGGAATGTTCATTCCGCCTGTGATTTTACCCATTTCTCTTTCTGCTGTTTCGTCAGCCTTTCTCATAGCTTCGTTAACTGCAGCAATAAGTAAATCTTCAAGCATTTCAACATCTTCAGGGTCAACAACATCCGGCTGAATTTTTACAGAAACGAGTTGGTGTTTACCGTTTACTGTAACATCAACTGCTCCGCCACCTGCAGATGCATTATATTCTGCTTCTTCACATTCCTGCTGAACACGAGTCATATCCTCCTGCATCTGCTGGATACGTTTCATCATGTTTGCTTGTCCGCCTTGATTTGGTATTCTTGCTTTCATTTTTTTATTCCTCCTCAATATTTACACCGAGATTACGTGCTTTTGCCACAAGGTCAGAAAGCGGATTTTTCGGTGTTTCTTCTTGCTTGTTATTATAAACAGCAAGAGTATATGCTTTGCCGGTTATTTGCATAACGGCTTCTTTGATTGTTTTTGAATAATCACCTGTTTTAAGATACATTTCTAATACCGGTGACCCTTTGATTAAAAGGTATTTTCCCTGATGGATAAATGCTGATGAGCCGGTGAGCATTGCAATAAGGCTCTTGTCCTGTGAGAAAAGTCTGTCAAGGACTTCAGGCCATTTATCAAAAGGAATGGTGCCTGTATTCTGTGGTACAACCTTCTCTTCCTGTGGAGCCGGAGGTGGTTCCGGTAGAGGGATTTCTTCTTTTTCTTCCTTCGGCTGTGGTCGCTCGGGTTGCTTTTCTGTAACCGGTTCAGGCTTTTGCTCCGGTGTTTGTTTTGGCTCAACAGGAGCAGATTTTTCTGCTTTAACTGTTATTTTGCCTGACGCCACTATTTCTTCAAGTTCATTTAATCTGCGAAGTATAGCATTCATATCGTTATCGAGAGCAGGTGTGCAAAGTCTTATAATACAAAGCTCTGCACTTGTTCTTCTGTTAGCACCTTGCTTCATTGTAGATGCAGATGCTGTCAGAATATCAATACATGAAAGAATAGTTGCAAGAGTTGTTTTTGCACTTTGCTGACGAATGATTTCAATTTCGCCTTCGGAGCAGATAATCATATCCTGAAAATTCTTTACAGCCTTTGAAACCATAAGATTTCTGAAATGACTTGTAAGCTCTGTGATGAGTCTTTCCATATCACAGGAATCGTTGTAAAGCTTGTTTACAACCTCTAATGCCCTTGCTGCATCCTTTTCAATGATGCAGTCGCAAAGTTCAAAGATGTGTTCGCGACCTGCAAGACCGGCACTGCTTGCAACTGCAGCAGAGTCAATAAGTCCTTCGTGAGAAGAACAACGGTCAAGAAGTGACAATGCGTCACGCATAGCACCGTCGGCAATTCTTGCAATTAACATTGCACCATCGTCGGAAAGCTGAAGATTTTCTTTAACTGCAACATCCTTAAGTCTTTCAGCAATGGCTTCCGGTGGAATGCGCTTGAAATCAAATCGCTGACAACGAGAAAGAATGGTTGACGGAAGCTTATGCACCTCAGTTGTTGCTAATATGAAGATAACATGTGCAGGAGGTTCTTCAAGAGTTTTGAGAAGTGCATTAAAAGCACCGATTGAAAGCATATGAACTTCGTCAATAATATAGACTCTGAATTTTGCATTTGCAGGAGTAAAATTAGCCTCCTCACGCAAATCACGGATATTGTCAACGCCATTATTTGATGCAGCGTCGATTTCAATTATATCAAGAATAGCACCTGAATCAATTCCTGTACAGATTTCGCATTCATTACAAGGATTTCCGTCATGAGAATCAATACAGTTTACTGCTTTGGCAAGGATTTTTGCACAAGAAGTTTTACCTGTTCCGCGAGAACCGGTAAAGAGATAGGCGTGACTGGTTTTGCCTGTCTTGACTGCATTTTCAAGTGTTGTTGTAATATGCTCCTGACCTACAACATCAGTAAATGTTGACGGACGGTATTTTCGATAAAATGCACGATACAAAGTCATTCCTCCTTGCAATATTAAAAAACGCCTTAACTCAGTCATGTGTCGTGCAGGCAGACTGTGGCGCCCGATGCAAACCGTTTAATGCTGCTCGGTTCCCCGCCTGACATGGTTCACGGCGCCTCGCCGCACAGGACCCACACGGCACACGACTGAATTAAGGCATCTCATTCGTTTCAAGCTATTATACTATATATCTCTCATAATTTCAAGAGAAAAATATATACTATTTTTATTGTAGTTGCAACTAATTTGTGTTAAAATTGTTTTGAATAATTTATATTACATAAATTGGAGGGTCAGGAATGTATAATATTGTTCCACAACCTGTAAGCATACTTATAAATCAGGATAAAAAAGGTTTCACTCTTCATGCGGGGACTATAATTTCACCTTATCCTTTTGTAGATGAGTTTATATCCTTTGTCAGAAAAACCTTACATAAAAAGGTGATTTCTCATGAAGATACCGGTGAAGAAAGGTCAATTATTCTGAAAATTGACGAGTCAGTAGAGCACGATGAAGGTTATACTATAAAATGTGAAAACAGACGAGTTTTTATTAATGCAAAAACTCAGACAGGTTTGTTTTATGGATTACAGACATTGAAACAGATGTTGTTGCAGACAAATGGTAAGCTTCCGTATACTGAGATTACAGATTATCCTCGTTTTGAATATCGTGGCTTTATGCTTGACTGTGGCAGATATTTCTATACAGTTGATGAAGTGAAAAAGATAGTTGACCTTATGGCTCTTCACAAGCTGAATGTGTTGCATTGGCACCTGACAGAAGACCAGGGCTGGAGAGTGGAAATAAAGAAATATCCGCTTTTAACGGAAAAAGGTTCAAAAAGAAGTCATACCAATTTCAACCATAAGCCTCATGGTGGATATTATACACAGGATGAGGTTAAGGAAATTGTAAAATATTGTCATGACAGAAAAATAAAAGTTATTCCTGAATTTGATATTCCGGGACATAGCGTAGCTGCTATTTCCTGTTATCCTGAACTTTCTTGTCTCAACAGAAAACTTGAAGTTGCCACTCATTGGGGAGTAAAGCACGATATCCTCTGTGCGGGAAAAGAAAGCACATATAAATTTGTTTATGATATTCTTGATGAATTAATTGAGCTGTTCCCGGATAAGATTATTCATATCGGTGGTGATGAGGCAGTTAAAATGCGTTGGAAAAACTGTCCTTATTGTCAGAAAGCAATTAAAGATAACGGATTAAAAAATGAAGATGATTTACAGATGTTCTTTATGGGGAAGGTTAATGAATATCTTAAATCAAAAGATTATTCTTCTGTTATGTGGAGCTATGACAGAATTGAACACTCTGAAAATCTGAGTCCTGATATTGCCTGGACAGTATGCGGTATGGGTGACGATAAGGATTTAGTTGAAAATGAAATAAAACGAGGACGAAAGCTAATTAACACACATTGTTATCCTTATTATTTCGATTTCCCTTATGGTTGGAATACCTTGAAAATGGTTTGTGATGACGATGGTGCGTTGACAGATAACGATGACGAAACAATGGGCATTGAAGCACAGATGTGGACTGAATATGTTCCTGATATGAAGCGTCTTGAATTCCTCACATTTCCACGATTAGGTGCAATGGCAGAAAATGCGTGGGCAGAAAAGGGATATCCGTCATTCACTACTTTTATGCATAAGATAAGTGATTATTACAAGGTTCTGGATGTATATGATGTTGGATATGCTCCTGCCAAAAAAGCGTGTCCGTCATTTGTATATAAACATGCTTCTTCGCTCTGGTTTAAACGAAGAGTTTTCCATTGGCAGGGCTTACACAATTTAATTGATGATAAGAAAGCAGAAAAAGAAGCAAAAGTATTAAGGGAAAAAGCAAAAAGATAAAAAATAACTAAAAGAAAGGGAATAGTTAAAAATTATCTATTTATATAAGAGGTGTTATACAAATGAAAAAATACATACTTGCAATTGACCAGGGAACAACAAGCTCCCGCGCAATTCTTTTTGATAAAAACGGTAATATTTGTTACAAGGCTCAGCATGAGTTTAATCAGATTTATCCTCATACAGGCTGGGTTGAACACAATCCTATGGAGATTCTTTTCTCACAGCTGCAGTCTGTTATGGAAGTTATGTCACAAAGCAAGGCAACGGCAGAGGATATTGCTTCAATCGGCATTACAAATCAGCGTGAAACAACAATTGTCTGGGATAAATCAACAGGAAAACCTGTTTATAACGCTATTGTATGGCAGTGCAGAAGAACTGCAGATATGTGTGAAAAAATCAAAGCAGATGCTGAATTGACACAGTACATAAAAGACCATACAGGACTTGTTGTTGACGCATATTTCTCAGGAACAAAAATCAAGTGGATTCTCGATAATGTAGAGGGTGCAAGAGAACTTGCAGAAAAAGGTCAGCTCCTTTTCGGTACTGTTGAAACATGGCTTATCTGGAATCTTACAGGTGGTGCGGTACACATTACTGACTATTCAAATGCATCACGAACAATGCTTTTTGATGTTGATAAGCTTTGTTGGGACGAATATCTCTGTGAAAAGCTCGGTATTCCAATGTCAATGCTTCCTAAATGTGAACCGTCAAGCAAGGTTTATGGAACAGTTGCAAAGAGTGTTATGGGTATTGAAGAGCTTGCAGGTGTGCCTATTTCAGGTGCAATCGGTGACCAGCCTGCGGCCCTCTTCGGTCAGGGATGCTTCCAACAAGGACAGGCAAAGAATACTTACGGTACAGGTTGCTTCTTGCTTATGAACACAGGTGACAAGCGTGTTGAATCAAAGAATAACCTGGTTACAGGTGTTGCCTGGGGATTAGGTGATAAGGTTACTTATGCTATTGAAGGCTCTGCATTTAATGCAGGTTCAGTAATCAAGTGGCTTCGTGATGATTTACAGCTCATTCCGTCTGCACGTCGTTGTGATGAGCTTGCAGAGAGTGTTCCTAATTCAAACGGTGTTTATTTTGTTCCTGCATTTACAGGACTTGGTGCTCCGTATTGGGATATGTATGCCCGTGGTACTATTGTAGGTCTTACCCGTGGTGCTAATGCGGCTCATATCTGTCGTAGCGTTCTTGAAGCAATTGCATATCAGATGACAGACTTGCTTGAAGCTATGAAGCAGGATTCGGATATTGAGCTTTCAGAGCTCCGTGTTGACGGTGGTGCTTCTGTAAGTGATATTATGATGCAGATTCAGGCTGATATGATAAGAACAAATGTAAACAGACCAAAAATGGTTGAAACAACTGCTATCGGTGCTGCATATCTTGCAGGTCTTGCTGTAGGCTTCTGGAAGGATATGGAGGAAATTGAAAAAATCCGTCAGGTTGATAGAGTATTTGAACCAATAATGGATATGGAAAAACGTGAAAAGAGATATCGCGGATGGCTTCGTGCAGTTGAGCGTTCAAGAGATTGGGTTGAGCATTGATGATAATCAAAAGGTTCTTTCGTGATGGTGAAAAGCTCCACGAACACTTTCTTGAGCACGGAGAAGAAACAAATTCTTTTTCAGAAGAAGAATATCTGGTTAAAGCAAATTCTGTGCTTCAGAATTCCAAGACAATAATAAAGCACGAAACAGATGATGGTGACAATGATGTTGTCTATTATCTGCCTGAAACCGGTGAAATTGTCTTTGTGTCCGAAGAGGGATATATTCGTACATATTTTATGGCAGATGACGAATATTTTGAGAAACAATAAAGGTGAAGAAAAATGGATTATGCTAAGGAGAGCCTTAAACTCCATTATGAATGGCAGGGTAAAATTGAAATAAAGACAAGGGCAAAGGCCAATGATAAAGAATCTCTTTCTCTTGCTTATACTCCGGGAGTTGCACAGCCTTGCCTTGAAATTCAAAAGGATATAAATAAATCATACGAGTTGACTCGTCGATGGAATACAGTTGCAGTTGTAACGGATGGAACTGCGGTTTTGGGCCTTGGTGATATAGGACCTGAGGCAGGAATGCCTGTTATGGAAGGTAAATGTGTTCTTTTCAAGGAGTTTGGTGGAGTCGATGCTATACCTCTTTGTATAAAAAGTAAAGATGTAGATGAAATTGTAAATTGTATTTCCCTTTTGTCCGGAAGCTTTGGCGGAATAAATCTTGAGGATATTGCTGCTCCGAGATGCTTTGAGATTGAAAGAAAACTGAAAGAAAAATGTGATATTCCTGTTTTCCATGATGACCAGCACGGCACAGCTGTTGTAGTTGGTGCTGCGGTGACAAATGCACTCAGAGTTGTGGGTAAAAAGTTAGAGGATTGTACTGTTGTTTTCAGTGGTGCAGGTGCTGCGGGTATTGCAATTGCAAAACTTATTCATAAAATGGGCGCAGGTAACATTGTTATGTGCGATAAAGAGGGAATTCTTGCCGTTGGAAGAGAGTGGATGAATCAGGCTCAGGCAGAAATGGCTGAAATTACTAATAAAAATAATCTTAACGGTACGCTCAGAGACGCTTTGGTTGGTGCGGATATATTTATCGGAGTTTCGGCACCGAATATTGTGACAGAAGAAATGATTAAAACAATGGCTTCTGATGCGATTGTATTTCCTATGGCAAATCCTGTGCCTGAAATTATGCCTGATAAAGCAAAAAATGCCGGTGCGCGAATTGTCGGCACAGGCAGAAGTGATTATCCGAATCAGATTAATAATGTTCTTGCATTTCCCGGAATTTTCCGTGGTGCACTTGATTGCAGAGCAAGTGATATCAACGAGGAAATGAAGATTGCAGCAGCAAGGGCAATTGCGTCTCTTGTTTCTGACGAAGAATTGACAGAAGAATACATATTGCCGAAAGCCTTTGACGAAAGAGTAGGAACAACGGTTGCAAAAGCAGTTGCAGAGGCTGCAAGAAAAAGCAATATAGCAAGAAGTTAAAAAGTATCTAAAACATTTTAAAATTCTTTATAAAAAACCTAAACCCCATCGAAAAATTCGATGGGGTTTCCTTTTTCACCTGTCCGAAAACAGGATATAACCTATTTAAAGTGTAATCAATATATCATAAAAAGTATGAATTGTCAACTCAGTAGACAATAATTATCTATCCTGCATTCTTCGCCAATGGAAAAGATATTGCTGAGCAATTCCTTCTGTACCTTTTGTACATTCAGGAAGCCCTTCGGGGTACATTTCTGCCATAATACGTTTAACCCAAACATCAACCGGGAAGGCATCTAATTTGTGGAATCCATACAGGAGAGTGCATTCAGCCACCTTTGCACCAACTCCTTTAATTTTTTGTAATTCTTCTCTGCCAAATTCAATAGGGGAGTTGAGAATTTTTTCAAAGTCAATTTCATTATTGGCAACCTTTTGTGCTGCATCTATAATATATTTTGCTCTGAAGCCTGCTCGTAACGGAGCCAAATCCTCAACGGTAAGCCGGGATAACCTTTCAGCAGATGGGAATGTCTTTTTACCAATATCACCATCACCGAAATTGTCGCAAAGTCGTTCAATAATGCCCTTGATTCGAGGAATGTTGTTGTTCTGAGAAATGATAAATGAGCAAAGTGCTTCCCAAGGCTCCTGACGAAGAATTCGGATACCGTTGTATTCCTTAATTGCTGTTATGAGATGCTCGTCATCATAAGTTGACAGGATTTTTTCATAATCCAGATTAAAATCGAAATAATCCTTCCATATCTCATTGAAGTCGGATTCAGTACAGTTGTAAAAAATTATTTCGTTATTTGTTTGTTGAACAGTGAGTTGTTTGCCGTAAGCTACACCATGCCATTTTTCATCTTTATAGTACCAACGGAAAGCCTGACCACAGTCAAGAGAAAGGCCTAAATCAAAGGTGGGTGGGCAAGGTAATCGATAACAATTATTCATATTAAAAATCCTTTGCAATTTAACTAAAAATTTAAGAAATTTCTATGTAAAAATACTAATGACATTTTGCACAAAAAAATTAGACAATTTTTAAGAGTGGTATGTTCCAAACTGTATAATTTGTCAAGAGGTTACAACAAATTGTATTTGTTAATGTTTTAACAATGTGCTTTTATTTTTGTCGAAAAGTGTGTAAAACCCTTTAATTTCAATGAAAATCAAGCAAGTTATAAACATTTTCAACAGAGTTTTCAACAATATAGTTGAAAAGATTAATATACAATCCGTATAATTTTAGCTGTAATAATTTTTGTTCAAATTCCCATATTGACAAATTTTACCGTAAAATTCTGTACAAAATCCGGAATAAAATTGACCAAAAAGTCAAAGATATGTTCAAAAATAAAAAACCTATGTGAGGAAAATTATTATGGTGAAAGGTGTTAATCGTCAGGTCCTTGAAATTCATGAGGTAGGGTCTGAATATTTTGAAAAAGCATTGTTTTTTGTGAAACCTGAATTCAGTATGGAAAATGAGGGAAAATTAAAATCAAAAGCCATACTAAGTATGCAGAAGGTTTCCTCACTTCCAAGGACTCGCAGCCAAAAAGTAAAAAGCCGAGTGCTGATTTTTCTGGAAATGGCAGCCTCGGCAGGGGTTGGAGCGATTATAACCGCAATTGTTATAAAATAATTAAATCTTTTGGTGCATTGGTAAGATTTCTACAACCATTTTCAGTAATAAGTGCCATATCTTCAATTCGCACGCCGAATTTTCCCGGAATATATATACCGGGTTCAACAGTCACAAGATTTCCTGCCTGTAAAATTGTGTCAGAAGCAGGGGAAAGATTTGGGAATTCGTGAATTTCAACACCTACGCCATGACCGGTTGAGTGGGTAAAATATTTGCCGAAACCTTTATCATTGATAACACTTCTTGCAAACATATCCCCGTCTTTACAGGAAATACCTGCCTTAATGTTATCAAGACAGTTTTGTTGTGCCTGAAGAACGGTATTGTACACGTTTTTCATTTCATCGGTTGCAAAACCTACTGCAACAGTTCGTGTCATATCACTGTGATAACCGTTTATAACAGTGCCGAAGTCCATTGTGATAAAATCACTGGCTACAATCATCTTGTCACCTGGTACACCATGTGGCATTGATGAGTTTTTACCACTTACTGCAATAGTTTCAAAAGAGAGAGCTTCACCGCCATTGCGAAGCATAAAGAAATCGAGTTCGAGTGCAATTTCTTTTTCAGTAACGCCGACTTTTATAAATTTAAGAATATGTTGAAATGCATCTTCTGCTATTCTTTGTG
The DNA here is from genome assembly GCA_045533355.1 of Candidatus Fimenecus sp. Classification (GTDB taxonomy): domain Bacteria; phylum Bacillota; class Clostridia; order Oscillospirales; family Acutalibacteraceae; genus Fimenecus. The sequence continues at coordinate 1,415 of JAZSHP010000127.1, read as the reverse complement.
CTTTTATAACGGATTCAATTTCCTTATCATTTTTGATTGAACGAATTGTGTTAATAAAATTATCCAAAGTAGAATCTGTAGAAATGCTTGTGTTTTTAAGAACTCCTTTAAGTGAGTTGTATATAGCAACGGTCATTTTTGTAGACTCAACAAGAAGATGCTTACAATTCATTTCACTAAGAACAGATGCAATTTGTGGATAAGTCTTGCCCAAAAGCATTACTTCACAATTGTTAATCTGATTTTCAGCGGCTTCAATATATCTTCCATCGGTAATAAATACCGCGCGGTCAGAAGATACAAGCAAAAATCCGTCAGATGAGTCAAATCCTGTAAAATATTTTCTGTTTTCAGGAGAAATAATTAAGGCACAATAGTTGTTGCCTTGCTCATTCAAAAGAGCTTGTAATTTATTAATCATAGTAACCATATCCATGTAATTTCTCAAATTCAGCGATAATCGGAGCAGATTTTCTGCGTCTGGTTGCATAGAAAATAGGGAAACGTGTTCGTCCCTTCAGAGCATCTACCAGAATTGCAATTGCGCCACAATTGTTGGCAGCCATAACATCTGCAAAAATCTGGTCACCCACCATAGCCAGTTCGTGAATCTTTACACCCAGCATTTCAGCACCCTGAATAAGAGTGTGTGGTTTTGGCTTTTTGGCACTCGCAATATAAGGAAGACCGAGTTCGTTTGAAACAATCTTCGGACGACGAGGCATAGCATTAGAAATTATTATAATTTTAATGCCGGCAGTTTGTATTCTGTCAAGCCATTCCTTAAGGCCGTTGATACAATTGGTTTTTCCGTCGTTACAGATAGTGTTGTCAATATCAAGGGCAAGTGCTTTAGCCCCCATTTTTTTTAAATCTTCCACCGAAATATCAAGAACTGATTTGTATCGGTATTTTGGCATAGGTGAAACCATATCAAATCTCCATTTTTAAATAAGATAAAAAAATAACGGGCACTCACATGGAATGCCCATTTTCTTTTTAAGAACATGCCTAAAAAAGCGTATGATTATTTGAACTTACGCTTACGGGCTGCCTCAGACTTCTTCTTTCTCTTTACAGAAGGCTTTTCGTAATGCTCTCTTTTTCTAACTTCCTGAATGACACCGTCACGAGAAGTCTGTCTCTTAAATCTTCTGAGAGCACTTTCCAAGGACTCGTTTTCTTTAACTTTTACCTGACTCATTAAAAATCCCTCCCTTATACATTGGGATACATCATGTATTATACAACACGATTTGTCAACTGTCAACAGTTTTTTTGGTATATTTTTTTGCAATACTGCCTTGCTTCGGCTCGCAGTATCTTCATACGGCTTCACCTCTGCAAGATTGTCTTGCGAAAAAATCTACTCAAAAAAGAAAAGCAGAGGTATAATTTTTGCAATACTGCCTTGC